>NZ_JBIUXX010000036.1:0-53599 GCF_044744235.1 Pseudomonas sp. NPDC087346 | reverse complement strand
TCTCGGCCAGGGTTCTTCCTGCGTCGCAGTTATCTTTGTGTAACTCCTTGAACAAAGATAACTGCGACGCAGGAAGAACCCTGGCCGAGACTGAGTGCAAAGAGCAGGAAAAATTCTTGTAGATGGTTGGATCGAAATTCAACATATCGTGTAGAGATTCTCAGTGACACAAGCAGCACAGTGGCGCCACCTTAACCCTTTTTCCGAGACGTGCCAATGCTTCTTGCGAAGGTTTCTCTTATTTTGGGATCGACGGTGTGACGGTTCGTCGTCAGACCGAGTAAATAAGGGAGGATCGGCGAGAATTGCACCGCGCACTTTGAACCCGGCTGCGCGCCCGGTAAGATGCCGGACAGATTTTTTCCACCTCGCTATTCAGGACACCCGCCATGAGCATCAAATCGGACAAGTGGATTCGCCGCATGGCGCAGGAACACGGC
Organism: Pseudomonas sp. NPDC087346; assembly: GCF_044744235.1. Lineage (NCBI taxonomy): Bacteria > Pseudomonadati > Pseudomonadota > Gammaproteobacteria > Pseudomonadales > Pseudomonadaceae > Pseudomonas > Pseudomonas sp. NPDC087346. The sequence continues at coordinate 53,159 of NZ_JBIUXX010000036.1, read as the reverse complement.
ATGATCGAACCGTTCGTCGAGCGCCAAGTGCGCGGCAATGACGACAACCGTGTGATCTCCTACGGTGTGTCGAGCTACGGTTACGATGTGCGTTGCACCAATCATTTCAAGGTGTTCACCAACATCAACTCGTCCATCGTCGATCCAAAAAACTTCGACCCGGGCAGCTTCGTCGACGTCCACAGCGACGTCTGCATCATTCCGCCGAACTCGTTCGCGCTGGCCAGCACCGTCGAATACTTCCGCATTCCGCGCAACGTATTGACCATCTGCCTGGGTAAAAGCACCTACGCGCGCTGCGGCATCATCGTCAACGTCACCCCGCTCGAGCCTGAGTGGGAAGGTCACGTGACCCTGGAATTCTCCAACACCACCAACCTGCCGGCGAAGATCTACGCCAACGAAGGCGTGGCGCAGATGCTCTTCCTCGAATCCGATGAAGAATGTGAAGTTTCCTACAAGGATCGCGGTGGCAAATATCAGGGCCAGCGTGGCGTAACTCTGCCGCGTACCTGATAGTCCATCCGGCGGATGTCGGGAATTCTTTGGCGGGCAGACACTCTATGGGGTGTACTGCCCGTTTTTGCTTCTGGCAAAGCGGGCCTTCGCCGAGGAGTGCTCCATGAAGATCGATCCGCATATCACCGCCGAACTGGCAAGGCTTGAGCCCAATCAGATTGGCGTTTTAGCCTGGTCCTTGTTGGCACACCCACCGCTGAGCATGGCCGGTGGGATTCCCGGTCAACCCGATCCCGATACCCCCAACGAGCAACCGACCGAGCCGGGCGAACCGACGCTGCCGGACGAGCCGCCACCGGCGCCTGTTGCTTGATCCTGTCAGCGCATATGGCCAGTCAACTGACTGGCCATATTTCGTTATCGCCAATGACAAAGATCCTGCAACGGTCGTCACGTTCGACCGGATAGCCGCCGGTAAAGGCCCCAAACGCCGGTAGCAGGCTGAGACGCTCGCCAAGTTTGAAGCATGCCAGCCGCAGACTCTGCCGGCCTCTGCCGTTGAGTCGATAGACCGGGTGCACGTGGCCCGCCAGCACGTGCCGTTCTGGATGTGGATCAGGTTCGTGCTGCAAGGCAAACGGCCCGAGCAATAGCGGTTCCGGCACCACCCGTATGTTCAACGAAAGGGGCGGATCTCCAGCACGTTTGTCGTGGTTGCCGCGAATCAGCGTCATAGGCAGATCAATATGTCGCGCTCGCCATTCAGCTAACGCGTTAAGCGTTCCGGCCGCATGTGAGCCGGGCCCATGGAGAAAGTCGCCAAGAAATATCAGCTGCCGGCAGGGCAGTTTCGCCAGCAACCGGTCGATCACTTCAATGTTGCTTGCCGTCGTGCCCTGTGGCACCGGTTGGCCGAGGCTGCGATAAGCCGCCGCTTTGCCAAAGTGCACGTCGGCGATCAACAGCGCCTGTTGTGCTGGCCAGTACAGCGCTTTCTCCGGCAATAACCAGAGTTCTTCGCCCGCCAGACGTACAGGATAGGGCGCACTCATCGAATTTTTCCATTGTCGGCAGATTTCTCCAGGTCGCCGACCATGCGCCTGATGCGGTCGGCGAGTTTTTCCGAGCTCATGCTTTCACGCATGCGCTCGACCAGCAGCGGGAATCCGAGCGGCGTAGGATGTTTGATCAGGTGCAAGTCCAGTTTCATTCGGTTGATCCGTTCCAGAGTCTGCTCCAGGCGACGAATATCCAGTTCTTCCCGCAGGACTTCTTCCCCGGCCTGAGCCAGCAACAGGTTATCGGCGTCGTATTGTTTGAATACTTCAAAAAACAGTCCGCTGGAGGCCTGCACCTGACGGGTGCTTTTTGGCGCACCGGGGTAACCGGCGAACACCAGCCCGGCAATTCGGGCGATCTCCCGGAAGCGTCGCAGTGCCAGTTCACCGGCATTGAGACTGGCCAGAACATCCGTCAGCAGATGATCCGGGCTGAGCAGCGCCGGGTTCAGTTGCTGCGTCCAGTCAACCGGCGTGGCGCTGAGCAATTCCAGACCGTAATCATTGACCGCAATCGAGAACGTCAGCGGCTGGCGCTGACTGCTCCGCCACGCCAGCAGACTCGCGAGCCCCAGATGCACCTGTCGTCCGGCAAACGGGTAGAGGAAAAGGTGCCAGCCTTCGCGGGATTTCAGCACCTCGGCCAGTAGGCTGTCGGTGGTGGGCAAGCCAGACCAGCGCGCCTGGGTTTCGAGCAGCGGTTGCAGCGCCTGCATCTCCGGCCCGGCGAATTCGCCCCGCGCCGCCGCACTGAAACGTCTGACCACGGCCTCGGCCAGTTCATTGGAGAGCGGCATCCGGCCGCCATTCCAGCGCGGCACGGCGGCCTTCTTCGCGCTGCTGCGTTTGACATAAGCGGTCATGTTCTCGACCCGCACCAATTCCAGCAGACGCCCGGCGAACAGAAAACCGTCACCCGGTTTCAGCCGCGCGATAAACCCTTCCTCGACACTGCCCAACTGCTTGCCACCGCCGCCCTTGCTCCAGAACTTCAGATTGATGCTCGCGTCGCTGACGATGGTGCCGATGCTCATGCGATGCCGCCGCGCCAAGCGAGCATCGGGCACTCGCCAGACACCGTGTTCGTCCGGTTCGACCCGGCGATAGTCCGGATAGGCCGTCAGAGACATCCCGCCATGACGTACGAAAGCCAGCGCCCAGGCCCAATCTGCGAGTGTCAGGTCACGATAAGCCCAGGCCCCACGGACTTCTTCGTACAGCTCCTCGGGAAGAAATCCGCCACCTAGCGCCATGCTGACCAGATGTTGCACCAGTACATCCAGCGGCTTGTGCGGTGACAGTCGCGGTTCGATCCTTCGTTGTTCCACCGCGTCGGCAGCGGCGGCAGCTTCAATCAATTCGAGGCTGTGAGTCGGCACCAGTGTCACCCGCGAAGTGCGCCCCGGGGCGTGGCCGGAGCGGCCGGCGCGTTGCATCAGCCGCGCCACGCCTTTCGCTGAGCCGATTTGCAGCACGCGTTCGACCGGCAGGAAATCCACGCCGAGATCCAGACTTGAAGTGCAGACCACCGCTTTCAGTTGGCCGTCCTTCAATGCCTGCTCGACCCAATTACGAGTGTCGCGGGACAGCGAACTGTGATGCAACGCGATCAACCCCGCCCAGTCCGGCCGCGCTTCAAGCAGCGCCTGATACCAGATTTCCGATTGCGCACGGGTGTTGGTGAAGACCAGCGTGCTGGCGCTGGTCTCCAGTTCGGCGACCACTTGCGGCAGCATTTTCAGCCCGATGTGTCCGGCCCAGGGAAAACGCTCGATAGTCGGTGGGAGCAAGGTATCGACCAGCAGCGTTTTTTCGCTTTGACCCTGCACACTCACGCCGCCGCCCTGTGGGATAAGCACCTGTTCGGCGTGGGCCTGATTCCCCAGCGTGGCGGAAACACCCCAGACGATCAGCTCCGGCTGCCAGCGCCGCAATCGGGCGAGCGCCAATTGCAGTTGTACGCCGCGTTTGTTGCCGAGCAATTCGTGCCATTCATCCACCACCACCATTCGCAGCGTCGATAACGCGGTTTGCGCGTCGGCGCGGGCGAGCATCAGCGTCAAGCTTTCCGGGGTGGTGATCAGCGTGGTTGGCAGGCGTCGGCTCTGGCGGGCGCGTTCACTGCTGCCGGTATCGCCGGTGCGCAGGCCGATGCTCCAGTTGATGTGCAGGTCATCCACAGGCGTTTGCAGGGCGCGTGCGGTGTCGGCAGCCAGTGCGCGCATCGGGGTGATCCACAGCACGGTCAGCGGTTCTGCCGGTGGTTGGCGTTTGCGGGTGGTTTCAGTGGCAGGAGAAGCTTTTGCAAAGCGATTGAGCGCCGCAAACCACACCGCATAAGTCTTACCGGCGCCAGTGCTGGCGTGGAGCAAGCCCGATTCACCGCGTTTGACCGCGGCCCACACTTGTTTCTGAAAGGCGAACGGCTTCCAGCCGCGAGCGCTGAACCAGTGTTTTGCCAAGTCGGGAGAGGTTGCCATGCCGGCGGCGTGCGCTCTGAAGGTGTTCCTTCAGTGACCACGTCGGGGGCGGACAAGTTTGATCTTTCAGGCGGGCAGGACGTGCTTTTGTATGAGTGAGCCTGCTCGCGATAGGGTCAGAACATTCAGCATCCATGCGTCTGAACGATTGCTATCGCGAGCAGGCTCACTCCTACAAGGTGCCGGGGTTACTTGAGGTTGCCGCTGAGGAATTGCTTGAGGCGTTCGCTCTTTGGATTGCCGAGCACATCGTCCGGGGCGCCTTCCTCTTCTACGAGACCCTGATGCAGGAACAGCACCTGGCTCGATACCTTGCGCGCAAAACTCATTTCATGGGTGACCATGATCATCGTCCGGCCTTCTTCGGCCAGGCCCTGAATCACTCGCAGCACTTCCCCGACCAATTCCGGGTCAAGCGCCGAAGTCGGTTCGTCGAACAGCATGACTTCCGGCTCCATTGCCAGCGCCCGGGCAATCGCCACGCGCTGTTGCTGACCACCCGAGAGAAATGCCGGGTACTGATCGGCGACCCGCGCCGGCAGGCCGACCTTGTCCAGATAGCGCCGGGCACGGTCGTCGGCTTCCTGCTTGCTGCAACCCAACACCCGGCGCGGGGCCATGGTGATGTTTTCCAGCACGGTCATGTGGCTCCACAGGTTGAAGTGCTGAAAGACCATCGCCAGACGGGTGCGCAGGCGTTGCAGTTCATTGGCATCGGCGACGTGCATGCCGTGGCGGTCGGTGACCATACGGATGGTCTGGCCATCGAGGCTCATCGCGCCGTCGTTGGGTTGTTCGAGAAAGTTGATGCAGCGCAAAAAGGTGCTTTTGCCCGAGCCGCTGGCGCCGATCAGACTGATCACGTCACCGGTTTTGGCCTTGAGCGAAACGCCTTTGAGCACCTGATGGTCGCCGTAGCTTTTGTGCAGGTTTTCAACGGTCAGTTTGTACATGGGACAGACATCCTCAAGGCGAAAGTAGGTAGCCGCTGCGATAGGCTTCGGTGCCCGCGACGTGCGCGATCACCATGCCGGCAGTGGCCATGCGCCGCAGCGAGCGGGCGTACATCAGGCCGGCGGCGGAGCAATGAACAGGGGTGACCCGATTACTGATCGGGTCAATGATTTCGGCGATTTGCTGCCCGGCTTCGAGGTATTGCCCGGCTGCAGCGGTGTACACCAGCAGTCCGCCAACCGGAGTGACTACCGGTTCGACACCCGCCAGCGGCGTGGCCGGATACGGCAATGCCGGCAACTCAGCCGGTTCGCCGACGATGGCGCCGAAGTGCACCAGATAATCCAGCAACGCCTGACAGTCACGGCTGGCCATCGGGTGATTGACGTCGCCCTGGCCGCGCAACTCGACGGTCACCGAGAAGCTGCCCAGCGGAATCTCGAAGTGTTCGCCGAAGCGTTCCTTCAATTGCCACCACAGCAGCGTGAAGCATTCGTCGAACGACTGACCGCCGGAATCGGTGGCCAACAGACTTGCCTGCGATTCGATGTAACGCGCCAGTGGTTCAACCTGTGGCCACGCTTCCGGCGTGGTGTACAGATGCACCACGGATTCGAAGTCACAATGCAGGTCCAAAACCATATCCGCATCACAGGCCAGCCGTTGCAGGGTCAGGCGCTGGGACTGCAATTGGGTGCTGGCAGTGTGGCGGGCGAGGGCGTTGCGCAGGCTGGTGCGGATCAGTTCGAGATTGCGCTGCGGATCGTCGCCGAGCTTTGCTTCGATATCGTTGCCGATTTCTTCGCTCAGATCGACGAACCAGCGATTGAAGTTCTGCCCGCTCTCCAGCTCGTAACGACCCAGCGGCACGTCCATCAGCACTTGTTCGAGGCCGACGGGATTGGCCACCGGCACCAGCACGATTTCGCTGCGCAGGCGCCCGGCGGCTTCCAGCTCCGTCAGACGCTGCTTGAGATGCCAGGCCACGAGCATGCCGGGCAGTTCGTCGGCGTGCAGCGAGGACTGGATGTAGATCTTGCCTTTGGCCTGCTCCGGGCCGAAGTGGAAGCTATGAATCTGTCGTGCGGTCCCCGGCAGCGGGGCCAGCAGGTCATGAATCTGGTGGCGCATTTCAGAAAGGTCCTAGTGAGTCGGGCCGAGGAAGGCCAGCCATCGGCGTTCGGCGAGGCGGAACAGGCCGACCAGCGCAAAGGTAATGGTCAGGTAGATCAGCGCGGCGATGCCGAACGACTGAAAGGTCAGGTAGGTCGCCGAGTTGGCGTCCCGGGCGACTTTCAGGATGTCGGGGATGGTCGCGGTGAAGGCCACGGTGGTCGAGTGCAGCATCAGGATCACTTCGTTGCTGTAATACGGCAACGAACGGCGCAGGGCCGAAGGCATGATCACGTAGGCATACAGCTTCCAGCCAGTCAGGCCGTAAGCCTTGGCCGCTTCGACTTCGCCGTGGTTCATGCTGCGGATCGCCCCGGCGAAAATCTCCGTGGTGTAGGCGCAGGTGTTCAGGGCAAAGGCGAGGATCGTGCAGTTCATCGCATCGCGAAAGAAGCTGTCGAGCATCGGCTGCGCACGCACGGCGGCCAGGCTATAGATGCCGGTGTAGCAAATCAGCAACTGGATGTAGAGCGGCGTGCCGCGGAACAGGTAGGTGTAAAACTGCACCGGCCAGCGGATATAGAAGTGCGGCGAAACCCGGGCAATCGACAGCGGAATCGAGGCAAGGAACCCGATGAAGATCGAGGCACTGAGCAGCCACATGGTCATCGCCAGACCGGTGATGTTGTTACCGTCGGTATAAAGGAAGGGTTTCCAGTATTCCTGCAGGAGTTCGATCATCGTACGGCCTCCCGGGCACCGGCGGCGTAACGCCGTTCGAGCCTGCGCAGAATGAAGTTTGAGGCACTGGTGATCAACAGGTAGATCAACGCGGCAATTACCAGGAAGTAGAACAGTTGATAAGTGCTTTTACCGGCGTCCTGCGCAGCCTTGACCAGATCGGCGAGGCCGATGATCGACACCAGCGCGGTGGCCTTGAGCATCACCATCCAGTTGTTGCCGATGCCCGGCAGGGCGAAGCGCATCATTTGCGGGAACACCACGAAACGGAAACGCTGGCCGCGTTTGAGGCCATAGGCGGTGGCCGCTTCGACCTGACCGCGAGGCACGGCGAGAATCGCGCCACGGAAGGTTTCGGTGAAATACGCACCATAAATGAAGCCCAGGGTAATCACCCCGGCAGTGAAGGAGTCGATCTCGATGTAATCCCACTCCATGACATCGGTCAGAGCGGTCAGCCAGGTTTGCAGGCTGTAGAAGATCAACAGCATCAGCACCAGATCCGGTACCCCGCGAATCAGCGTGGTGTAGAGCTGGGCAGGCAGGCGCAGCAGTTTCGATTTCGACAGTTTGGCACTGGCGCCCAGCAGGCCGAGCAACACGGCCACCAGCAGCGACAACGCCGACAATTTGATGGTCATCCAGGTGCCTTCCAACAGCAACGGACCGAAGCCCTTGAGGCTGAAGGCAGAGAGCCCCAGATTTTGTAAGAGATTTTCGAGCATAAATCAGCAACCTGAGCGGATGAAAAAGGCGCCCATCGAATGATGGGCGCCGGGGCATTATTTGCCGCTGTACAGATTCAGATCGCCAAAGTGTTTCTTCTGAATGGTGGCGTAGGTGCCATCGTCGTGTAACGCTTTGATACCTTTATCCAAAAGTGCTTTCAGCTCTTTGTTACCTTTCTTAATACCGACCGCCGTTTTGGCCGGCAGCAATTCGCTGTCGACTGGCTTGCTGACTTCGTAGTTTGCGCCATCCGGGGACTTCAAAAAGCCCAGTTCGGCTTGCAGCATGTCCTGAATCGAAGCATCGAGACGGCCGTTTTTCAGGTCAGCGTAAACCTGGTCCTGGTTGGCATACGCCTGGATTTTCACCCCGGCCTTCTCCAGTACGGCTTTGGCATAGGCTTCCTGAATGGTGCCCTGCTCGTAACCGACGGACTTGCCCTTGAGGGAAGCCACGTCATCGCTCAGGCCGGAACCCTTCTTGAACACGTAGGAAGTCGGGCCGGAGAACAGTTCGCTGGAGAAATCGATCGCCTTTTCACGGGCCGGGGTCACGGTCATCGACGAGATCACGCCGTCGAATTTGTTGGCGTTGAGGCCCGGAATCATGCCGTCAAAGTCACTTTCAACCCATTTGCACTTGACCTTCAGCTCGGCGCAAATCGCGTTGCCCAGATCGACGTCGAAGCCCACCAGGCTGCCATCGGCCGCTTTCGACTCGAACGGTGCGTACGAAGGGTCAACGCCAAAGCGCAGCTCTTTGTATTCCTTGGCCAGCGCGGAGCCGGCGGCCATGCACAACGCCAGTGCAGAAAGGGTCAGCAATGCTTTTTTCATTATTCAATCCCTAAGAACCAATATGAGCGCTTGTGGCGCAGAATTATTGTTACTGGTACGCGTACGACCTATAGAAAGTAGCAATTTCCGAACCAGAGTCCCGAACGAGCGTTTAAAAGGTCGAGGACAGGGAGAGTAGCTGAGGATTGATGCACGAAAACGGGCATCGGGAATGGGGTGCACCATCTCGGTTCAAGATCGCAGATCTGGAGGTTTAGCTAATCATTGTGGCGAGGGGATTTATCCCCGTTGGGCAGCGAAGCGGCCCCCTGCAATATTTCAGTTGAATCACTGGAGCAGGATTTACGACTGCTGCGCAGGAGAACGGGGATAAATCCCCTCGCCACGGGTAGTTCATTTGGGAAAAAAAGAGGTTTGTCCCCGGAAACCGGGTCAGGCCAGCAGGTCTTGCAGCGTCGCCAGACTGTCCGCTTCATCCACAGTCTTGTCCTGACGCCAGCGCAGCATGCGCGGGAAGCGCACGGCGATCCCGCTCTTGTGCCGTCGCGACAGGGCAATTCCCTCAAAGCCCAGTTCAAACACCAGACTCGGCGTGACGCTGCTGACCGGGCCGAATTTCTCCACGGTGGTCTTGCGCACAATAATGTCGACCTCGCGCATCTGCGCATCGGTCAGCCCCGAATAGGCTTTTGCGAATGGCACCAGTGCACGTTGACTGGCCTCGGGCGGGCCGTCCCACACGGCGAAGGTGTAATCGCTGTAGAGACTGGCGCGCCGGCCATGCCCGCGCTGCGCATAAATCAGCACCGCATCAACGCTGAACGGATCGACTTTCCACTTCCACCACACGCCCATGTCCTTGGTGCGGCCAACCCCATACAACGCATCGCGAGCCTTGAGCATCATGCCCTCGACACCCAGACGCCGCGAAGCTTCACGCTGACGGGCGAGGTCGAACCAGTCGCTGCCGGTCAGCACTGGCGACGGCAACAACACCGGGCTGTTGCACTGCGCGACCACTTGTTCCAGTTGCGCCCGTCGTTCTGCCTGCGTGCGATTGCGCCAATCCTCGCCTTGCCATTCCAGCAGGTCGTAGGCGAGCACCACCACCGGTACCTCTTCGAGGATTTTCCGGTCGAGGGTCTTGCGGCCGATCCGTTGCTGGAGCAAGGCGAACGGTTGCACCGCTGGCGGCGTAATCGATTGCGGATCGAAAGCGTCTTCGGTGGTCGGATGGGTGCTTTTCCAGACTACGATTTCGCCGTCGATCACCGTGCCGTCGGGCAAACCGTGCACCAGCGTGTCGAGTTCCGGGAAGCGCTCGGTGACCAGGTCCTCACCGCGCGACCAGACCCACAATCGGCCATCGCGCTTGACCACTTGCGAACGGATGCCATCCCACTTCCACTCCACCTGCCAATTGCTCGCCGGCCCCAATAGCGCCTCGAACTCTTCGACCGGTTGCGCCAAGGCGTGGGCGAGAAAAAACGGGTAGGGCTGACCACCGCGTTGTGCATGTTCGTCGGAAGATTCTGGCGCGATCAGCTTCAGATAACTTGCTGCGTTCGGCCGGTTGGACAGGTCGGTGTAACCCACCATCCGTTGCGCGACGCGTTTGCTGTCGATCCCGGCCATCGAGGCCAGTGCGCGGGTCACCAGCAATTTCGAAACACCGACGCGGAAACTGCCGGTGATCAATTTGATGCACAGCATCAGGCTGGAGCGATCCAGTTGCGCCCATAACGCGGGTAACTGTCGGGCGAGATATTCCGGGGTTTCACCGCGCAGCGGCAGCAGTTTGTCCTCGATCCATTCGGCGAGGCCGGCGTCAGAGCTGTGGAGGTTTTCCGGTAGCACCAGCGAGATGGTTTCCGCCAGATCGCCTACCGCTTGGTAACTTTCCTCGAACAGCCATGGCGCCAGCCCGGACATCTCGACCGCCAGTTCGCGCAGAATCCGCACCGGCACCAATTGCCGAGGCCGGCCACCGGACAAAAAGTACACCGCCCACGCCGCATCTTCCGGCGCAGCCTGGGCAAAGTACGTTTGCATCGCCGCGAGTTTGGCATTGCTCGATGTGGTGGCGTCGAGTTCGGCGTACAACCCGGCGAATGCCTTCATGCTTGCACCTCGGCGACAGCGGGCTCGGTGGCGATATTGTCTTCTTCGTCATCGCCGTACTCGGTATTGAAGCCTTGGGCATCCAGACCTTGTTCGCGCAGATGCCGCACCAGCACACCAATCGAACCGTGGGTGACCATCACCCGTTCGGCGCCGGTCTGTTCGATGGCCCACAACAGGCCGGGCCAGTCGGCGTGATCGGACAGCACAAAACCACGATCCACCCCGCGCCGGCGACGTGTACCGCGCAGGCGCATCCAGCCACTGGCGAACGCGTCGCTGTAGTCGCCGAAACGCCGCATCCAGCCACTGCCACCGGCCGACGGCGGGGCGATGACCAATGCCTGACGCATGATCGGATCGCTCTTTTTCACGTCGCCGGCATAGATCGTTGGCGGCAAATACACGCCGGCCTCGCGATAGACCCGGTTCAGCGGCTCGACCGCGCCGTGGCTGAGAATCGGGCCGAGGCTGGCGTCGATGCCGTGGAGAATCCGTTGCGCTTTGCCGAATGAGTAGCAGAACAGCACGCTGGCCTTGCCGGCAGCGATATTCGCCTGCCACCACTGGTTGATCTCGCTGAACACCTGCGCTTGCGGCTGCCAGCGATAGATCGGCAGGCCGAAGGTCGACTCGGTGATGAAAGTGTGGCAGCGCACCGGTTCGAACGGCGCGCAGGTGCCGTCGGGCTCGATTTTGTAATCGCCGGAAGCGACCCAGACTTCGCCGCCGTATTCCAGACGCACCTGAGCCGAGCCGAGCACATGGCCGGCAGGATGGAAACTCAAGGTCACGCCGTGATGGGTCAGGCGTTGGCCGTAAGCGAGGGTTTGCAGGTTGATATCGTCGCCGAGCCGGGCACGCAGAATGCCTTCGCTGGCGCTGGACGCCAGGTAATGCTGATTGCCGGTGCGCGCATGATCGCCATGGGCATGGGTGATGACCGAGCGCTCGACCGGGCGCCAGGGGTCAATATAGAAGTCACCGGCCGGGCAATACAGGCCTTCGGGACGGGCGATAACAAGGTCCATGTCGTTACCAGAATGGGGGGCTTGTTAGCTATGAGGTTGGCGCGGGGTCGGAAGTTCTATCGATTGCTTTTGAAGGCGACACAAAACAAATGTGGGAGTGAGCCTGCTCGCGATGGCGGTGGGTCTGACACTTCAATGTTGAACGTCTTACCGCTATCGCGAGCAGGCTCACTCCTACAGGGGGGCGTGTGTTACTTGCCCGGGGTAAGGGTCAGGCGGGTTTTACCGTACACCCGATCAAAGTTCTGCGGCTGCATCGGCAAACCGATGTACTGCCCCTTCAGCCAGGCATCGATGCCATTCAGGTAATTCGGGCTGACCGGATTGCCCGACTGGCCAGTGCCGTTCTGCCCCATCAGTGGCTCGCTCTGGCCAAAGTCGACAATGAAACGCATCGACGGCGCACGCGTGGTGCTGAAGTCCTGACCCCAGGCAAACGCGGCGGTGTTGAGCGTGGTGTGGTCGCCGCCCGCTGCAACCGGGCCGCGAACGGTCTGGCCGCTGGCGTTTTTCCAGGTGTAGCTGTGCAGCTTGCCCCACTGCCAGGCGCGATGATCGCTGCCCAACTGGCTGTCACCGGCGCTGATCGCCGCCGCCAGGCTGCGGGCGAGGATGGTTGGCTTGTCTTCTTTTTGCGGCGTGCGGATGTCGTCCCAGAATGGACTGTCCTCACGGCCCAGCAGATGATCGGCTTGCGCCGAGTACGACAGATCACCATTGGCGATAAAGGCTTTCCACGCCGGACCGCTCTCAGGGCCCAGTTCGTCAAGGAAGATCTGCTTCATGCTTTCTTGCAGGAACAGCTCATAAATCGCTGCGTCAGCGGAGGTCGGGCTGAGCTTGCCGTCGAACGCCATCAAACGAGTAAACGCCTCGCGCGCTTTGCTGCGGTCTGCTTCCGGCAGCGCTTCAATGGCTTTTTTCAGCGGTTGTGCCATGCCCGGCGCTTCGAACATTTTCTTCAATTTGGCGGCGAACGTGGTGCTCTGGTCATACTGCATGGCGATCACGCTGCGGCTGTCGTGCTTGCCGCTGCCGGCCAGTTCAGCCAGACGCTCGCCACGCTCCGGCGCGGCCCACGAGTTCGACAATTGCATGCCGTAGCCGTGCGGGATCACGCGCTGATTTGCAGTGCCGAGCCAGCCTTGGGCCGGGTCTTGATCGTACGGGTGCAGCATCGGGTCGGCGTAACCGTCCCAGTCATAACGACCTTCCCAGCCCGGCGACGGCAGCAGCCCTTCGCCTTCACGGCGGTTAGGGAAACGTCCGGTGACCTGCCAGCCGATATTGCTGGCGTCGGCGAACACCAGATTCAGGGCGATGGCGCGGATTTCCCGGCTGGCGTCCGAAGCACGTTCGACGGTCTGGGCGCGGGTCAGATCAAAAAATGCGTCCAGCGATTTGTCGTCGGTGAAGCTCGGCGTCTGCAAGGCCAGACCGAAGCCGCTGCCTTGCGCCGCTGCCTGGGCGCTGTTGAGCAGCGCGCCATGACGGGTTTCGTACACCGCTTCGCGAATCGGCCGCTGGCCTTTGACGAAATAGGTTTCGTTGCGCACGGCCAGCGGTTGCCACTTGCCGTTGACTTCGTAGGTGAGACTGCTGCCCTGACGGCGGATTTTTTCCAGGAACAGATCCTGGTTGTCGCCGAGCACGCTGGTCATGCTCCATGCCACTTTGCCGTTGAACCCGCCCAGCACCATTGGCAGACCGGCGACGGTCACGCCAGCGGCCTGATATTTCGGCGCGCGGATCTGCACGAAAGTCCACAGCGACGGCGCGGCCAACGGGCCATGGCTATCGCTGGCCAGCAGGCTCTTGCCGCTGCGGCTGCGTTGCGGGGCGATTGCCCAGTTATTCGACGACGCGGCGCCGAGCAGATTCATCGCTGACAGTTGCTGGCTGGCGTTGCTCAGTTCGGTCAAACCGGGAATCTGCCCGTTGAGCTTGAGGCCTTGCAGTTTGTCGGCTTCGGCCTGTTGCAGGTTCTCGTCCGGGGCGGACGGGGTCAGCCAGGCGAGTTTGTCGGTAGTGACGCTTTGGGCGAGCACCAGCGAGGAGATTTCTTCCGGCAGGTTGGCCGACTGGCTGAAATTCAGCAGGGCGAAGATCAGCGCCGAATCTTCCGGTTTCCAGTATTCAGGCTTGTAACCGCTGGAGGCGAGGTCGCCCGGCAACTTGTCGGCATAGCGGAACAGGTAGGCGTTGACGCCCCGCGCATAGACTTCGAAGAAACGCTTGAGGCGTGGCGACGAGGCTTTATACAGCTCGCCGGCGCTTTTCTTCAGATTGACCGCACGCATGTAGCGGTCGGCGTCGAGCATCGACGGGCCGGACATTTCCGCCAGACGGCCCTGTGCGAGCAGGCGCAGGGTGACCATTTGGTTGATGCGGTCGCTGGCATGCACGTAGCCGAGGGAAAACAACGCATCGTGGAACGTGTTGCTCTCGATCAGCGGCATGCCCATGGCATTGCGGCGCACCGAAACGTTCTGCGCCAGGCCCTTGAGCGGCTGCACACCGGAGGTCGGCGGGAGGGTGTCCTGAGTGTTCCAGGTCTGACAACCGGTCAGGCTCAAAACACCGGCCACTGCTGTGGCAACGCCGAACCGGGGAAGAAAATGTGAAAGGGCTGGCGAGGCCATGGCAAAGCTCCTGCGGGGGGTAGCATCAGTAAAGGCGCTACGTTAGAGAGCAGGAGGGTGCCGCGCAAGCGGAGACGGGGGTTATTTCTTCATTTGATGGTCGAACGGAAAAGATCGCAGCGTGCCGCAGCTCCTACAGGGGAATGCATTCCAAGGTAGGAGCTGCGGCACGCTGCAATCTTTTGATCTTCAATCAGGATTTCGGCGGGTTGATCTTCTGCACCAGCGCGTACGCGTTCACGGTCGCCGGGCGATCCTTGATGTGGTTGAACCAGCGCTGCACGTTGGGGAAGTCCTCAAGATTCTGGCTCTGCCACTTGTGGGAAACGATCCACGGGTAGATTGCCATGTCAGCGATGCTGTATTCGCTGCCGGCGACGAACTCATGACTCGCCAATTGCTTGTCCAGAACGCCGTACAGACGCGCGGTCTCATCGATATAGCGCTTGATCGCATACGGAATCTTCTCCGGCGCGAACTGGCTGAAATGATGATTCTGCCCAGCCATCGGCCCCAGTCCGCCCATCTGCCAGAACAACCATTGCAGCGCCGTTTGCCGGCCGCGCAGATCCTTGGGCAGGAATTTCCCGGTCTTCTCGGCCAGATACAGCAGGATCGCCCCGGACTCGAACACTGACAACGGTTCGCCGCCATCGGCAGGCTCATGGTCGACGATGGCTGGAATGCGGTTGTTCGGGGAGATTTTCAGGAAGTGCGGCTGGAACTGCTCACCCTGACTGATGTTGATCGGGTTCACCTTGTAGGCGAGGCCGGCTTCTTCGAGGAACAGCGAGATTTTATGGCCGTTGGGGGTGGTCCAGTAATACAGGTCGATCATGGAAAGCTCCAAATCAGGGATGGCTTGCTCGCGGACAGCAAACGCCGGCATCAGGTCGTCCTGTGTGTTCGATAGCTTGCTTCACAGGATGAGGTGATGCTGAACTGCGGAAAATTCAATGACCCCGAGTGAGAAATATCGCCATGGAGCTGAAGGCCAATACCGCGCTGATCATCATCGACCAGCAAAAAGGCATCCTGCATCCACGTCTGGGGCGGCGCAATAATCCTGAGGCAGAAGCGCGCATCCTCGATCTGCTGGGGTTTTGGCGACGTAACGGACGCCCCGTGATTCATGTGCAGCATCTGTCGCGTTCGCCGGACTCAGTGTTCTGGCCGGAGCAGTCGGGGGTGGAGTTTCAGGAAAAGTTTTTGCCGCAGGACGGCGAATGGCTGATCCAGAAACAAGTGCCGGATGCGTTTTGTGCGACGGGGCTGGAGGCGCGATTGCGTGAGGCGGGGATCGAGCAGTTGCTGATCGTAGGCGTAGCAACCAACAACTCGGTGGAGTCCACGGCGCGCACGGCGGGCAATCTGGGGTTTGATGCCTGGGTGGCGGAGGATGCGTGTTTTACCTTCGACAAGGCGGATTATTTCGGCACGTTGCGCTCGGCGGAGGAGGTGCATGCGATGTCGTTGGGGAATCTGGATGGGGAGTATGCGACGGTGGTCAGTAGCCCCCATATTCTTGCTGCTGACTGAGAACCTTGTGGGAGCTGGCTTGCCAGCGATGGCTAAGTGTCAGGCGAAATCAATGTTGAAAGTGCTGGCCTCATCGCTGGCAAGCCAGCTCCCACAGGGACCGCGGTGTACAGCATCCAACTGTGGGAGCGAGCCTGCTCGCGAAGGCGATCTGTCAGGCGAAGTTAAACTTCGCCCGAAGCATCAAGCGCCGTGGCACTTCTTGAACTTCTTGCCGTTGCCGCATGGGCACGGGTCGTTGCGGCCAACGTCTTTCAGAGCGTTGCGCACTGGCTCTTGATGGGCGTGGCCGCAGTTCGGGCCGTGAACATGGCCATGGTCATGATCGTGATCGTGATGGTCGTGGTCATGATCGTGATTGCAGTCAGGGCCATGAACATGAGGTTGCTGAGTCATCGGTGTTGCTCCGGAATTAAATCGGCGGGGATTATCACGCCATTGCGCTCCAGGTGCACGTAGTGGGCGATGAATAAACCGGTTTCCATCTCGCCCTGCAACCGGTAGGGGATCTGCTGATTGGGACTTTTCAGCATTTTCACCACTTCTTTTACCTGCGGCCAAAGGTTGGTACGGATCGGCACTTTGTAAAAGGCGCTGCTTTTCGGGCCGACGGTGATCCAGCGTTCATGCTCGCCTTCAGCCAGTAACAGGTCAGCCAGATGGATGCGATATTCCAGCCCGCGCACGGTCAGTTCGCTGTCGTTGGGGTTGTCGATGCGAAAATGCAGGATGAATTTCTGTTCGAGCAGTTTGGCCCGCACCACCTCGACTTTCACCAGATGCACGGCGGGATCGTGGCTGTCATCGCTGAACCACGACGCACAGCCACCCAAGCCCAGAAACAGCAGCAGAGTGAAGGTTTTGATAACGCGCCACTGACCGAGCATGGTTGAACTCCCTTTGAGGCTCAGTCTAGCCGTTAAAAAATCGCTTCAACCGCCGAAATATCCCGCACAACACTTTTTGAACTTCTGCCCGCTGGTGCAAGGGCAGGCATCGTTGCGCCCCAGCTTCAACTGCACAGTCGGGTCAATGAAGTACCAACGCCCGGCGTTCTGCACAAACGAGGAACGCTCACGATGACTGTGTTCGCCCTGACTGTCATGCCAGCGCGCGGTGAAGGTGACGAAGGCATGCTCCGGCTGACCGCCGAACACTTCCGAGCTTTCCACCTCAAGGCCAAGCCAGGTGCTCTGCGCACTCCAGTCGCTGATCGACTGGCGATTCAGTCCCGTTTGCTGGGCGGGCAGGGTGGTCGCCACCAGATAGTCGATCAGGCCCAGCACGTAGGCGCTGTAGCGCGAACGCATCAAGGCCTCGGCGCAGGGGGCTGGCAGGCCTTCGTGATAATGACCGCAGCAGGCATCCAGCAGATTGCCGCTGCCGCAAGGGCAAATGGCTGTACTCATTGCATTACCACCAGTATTTCCCGAAGTTTTCCGGATTGGCCCAGAACCGTGAGTTGAGCCAGTCGGGGACTTGTTTGTAGTCAAGCAGATCATAGGTGAACAGGGTCAACACTTGATCGTCGCGCTGGAATCGCTCGCTGGCTTGCAGCGCCAGCGAAAAGAAATCGGTTTCCTGCCAGCCGCAGGCCGACAAGTCCGCCAGCACGGCGATGCGGCTGGCGTTGAGGTTGCGAATCCCGCCGAGAAGATTCAGGCCATCACGTTTCGGCAAATGCTCCAGGCAATCGACCACCAGCGCCAGATCGAAACGTTGTGCCGCCAGCTCGGCGGGCAAGGCGCCGGGTGCGGTGTGGGCAACGAAAGTGTCCGGGTGCGCTTCCTTGAAAGCGCTCAATGCCGGAAATTCGCTGGCGCCGATCAACAGCAGGCGTGCCGGCGCATAGCGATCCAGCAAAACGGCCAATGCCTGTTGCGGCGTACGGGAAGAAATGGCGACGTTCATCGAAGCTCCTCAATCAGACCGCCAAGACTAGCCTGCCTGACCGCAGCGGCAAAGAGCCCTGTCTCGCAGGTTTGCGGCAAATGCGCCGAAGTCCTGTGAACACGCGCTCAAACAGCGGTGGCCTATTGCTGGCGGAGATTAAAACTCCGGTCTTTACTCCCTGAATCGGTTCTAAGCCGATCCCTCAGGAGAAAACCAGATGAGCATAGTTCGGACAGCATTACCTTTGATTCTGCTAACCAGTGTGTTGACTGGTTGCGCAGGTTTACAGAAAACCGACTGGCCGACGTGTGCGGCGGTCGGTGGCGTCGTCGGCGCAGGTATCGGCGCGACTGAGAGTTCGGCGTGGGCCGGTTACGGCGCCTTGCTGGTCGGTGGTACGGCAGCGGCTTATTGCTGGGTGCATGGCGATGGCGACGAAGATGGCGATGGCGTGCCGGACAGTCGCGACAAGTGCCCGCACACACCTAAAGGCGTGCAGGTCGATGCTGACGGCTGCCCTCCACCAGTCCCGGCGGCAGTGGTTGAAGAAGCGGTAGTGGTCAAGGAAGAAACCATCGTCATTCGTGATGTGCACTTCCAGTTCGACAAAGCCACGCTGACCGGTCCTGACAAACAGGTTCTCGACAAAGTCGCCACTCGCCTGAAACAGGAGTCCTCTACTGCGCAACTGACCGTGACCGGTCATACCGATAGCGTCGGCAGCGATGCCTACAACAAAAAACTCTCGGATCGTCGTGCGCACTCGGTGGTGGAATACCTGATCCAGCAGGGTGTGCCGCGCGCAAGCTTCGTTTCGGTGCATGGTATGGGTGAAAGCCAGCCAGTGGCCGACAACAAAACTGCAGACGGTCGTGCACAGAACCGTCGTACCGAAATCAAAATCCAACGCTAGCCCCCCTCGCATCCGCGCCTTGTGCAGTCGCGGATGCGGGTCTTTACTCCTGTGTAACCGGTATGGGCCGGTGACACAGGAGCTTTCACAATGACTGTTTTCTCAAGGTCCGTCTTGCCGGTTCTGCTGCTGGGCAGCTTATTGACCGGTTGCGCCACCCACAGCGATGGCACTGCACCCCTCAATCAACGTACGTGGCCGATCTGCAGCCTTATTGGCGGCCTGGTCGGCGGCGGTCTTGGCGCGATTGAAAGTGGCGGCTGGGCCGGAGGCGGCGCAGCGCTGGGGATACTGACTGGCGGCCTGATCTGCTACGCCCAGGATGGCGATGAAGACGGCGATGGCGTGTTCGACCGCCGCGACCGTTGCCCGGACACCCCGGCCAATACCCCGGTCGATCACCGTGGCTGCCCGTTGCCGCAGTATCCGGTGACCGAGAAACCTGCCGAACCGGCCCCGCAATCTGAAGTCATCACCCTCAGCGACGCCGGTAATGTGCTGTTCGATTTCGACAAATCCGACCTGACGCCTGCGGCCAAAGCGCAGCTGGATACGTTGATGGACAAACTGCGCAATGCCGATGTGGTCAGCATCAAAGTTGTCGGTCACACCGACAGCAAGGGTTCGGATGCCTATAACCAGGCATTGTCCGAACGCCGCGCCAGTAGCGTCGCCGCGTACTTGCTGAGTCAGGGCCTGGCACCGAACAAACTCACCAGCGAAGGGCGTGGCGAGAGCGAACCGGTAGCCGACAACACGACCGAAGACGGACGGGCGAAAAACCGTCGGGTGGAGTTGCATATCAATCGCTAAGACGTGTCTGTAGTCCGCGGACTAGAGCTGTCGGGTGGTGAACGTCGGGAAACCGGCAGCCATCCGGCGGCTTATTGGTTTTTTTCTTTTGCCCCTCTGGCTTATCCCCCCGGGAAGCCGTTAATGTGCGCCCAAAGAATAATTCAGATACGGGGGAGCGTATGAAGATGTTTTGGGGGCTGGGGCGCTTGCTGACCCTGCTGTTTTGCTGCGTGGTGCTGGCCAATCAGTTGATGCCGTTCGTGCATCCGTTGCACCTGCTGGTCAATCTGGCCGGCGGTCTGTTGTTGCTGATTCATGTGCTGGAGATGTTTCTGTGCAATCGCAGCCTTCAAGGTCGCCCGCATCCCTGGCGTGACCGTGCGCGCATCCTGCTGTTCGGCGTATTCCACCTGCAAACCATCCCGGCCCCGGCCGCTCCGGAGGCTTCTTCCCATGCGTAAACTTTGTCTTCTTGCTGCATTCATCAGCCCGCTGGCCTGCGCCCAGGTGGTGAGTGTCGAAAGCAATTCCCTGATGCGTTTGCCGAACACCGCCAGCACTTTGCAGCTGGAGAAACTGGAAGTTGCCGATTACGGCACCCTGCTGATTCCGGCGAACGTCACCGAGCTGAGCGTGGGTGAACTGCGCCTCGGCCATGAAGCACGTATTGCCATCGTGCCGGGCGAACAGGCGCTGGATATGAAAGTCATTCGCGCCGAACTGAGCGAAGGCAGCCAGATCACCGCACGTGGGGCGCCGGGGACTTATCAGAAAGCAGCGCGCTCGGGACGTAATCTGAATCTGCAATTCAAGGCTTTGAATGCACCGCAACTGCTGGTCGATGCCCGTGGCGGCACCGGTGCGCCGGGGTTCATCGGTCTTGATGGCGGCAACGGTGAAGCGCCGGGCTGCACCTACGGTCAGGCCGGTCACGGCGCTGACGGCAGCAATGGCAGCGACGGCCAGCCGGGAGCTTCGGGCGCACTGGTGCGTCTGGAAGTGCCACGGGCGTTTCCCGCTGAGCTGATCAAGGTCAACGTGGCCGGTGGCGCCGGTGGCGCACCGGGCGTGGGCGGCAAGGCGGGGGCGGGCGGCAAGTCCAAGGGATGTCTGGTGTATCAGGCCGACGGTGGCAAGAATGGCAAGGCCGGGGCTGATGGCCAGCCGGGGCCAGTAGGGTCGCCGGGTTCGGTGACAGTGCAGCGCCTTTGAAAACCTACCGATATTTAAGTGGATGAAATCCTGTGGTGAGGGGATTTATCCCCGCTGGACTGCGCAGCAGGCCCTCTTTTTAGTTAAAAGGATGGGGCCGCTTCGCGACCCAACGGGGATAAATCCCCTCGCCACATCGGTGCTCACTTTCGCAAATGTGTAGCGCTGATCAGAAAATCGGCCGGGCCGCCGCAATCGCCACCAGTACCAACCCGACAATCAGATTAATCCCCACCACTCGCCGAATTTTCCCCAACACTGCCGCACCCGTCGGCCAGTCCTTCGCCTCTACCGCCTTACGCAGTTCCGGCAGCATCAAACCCTGAATCCGGATAAACAGCGCGGTCATCACCACGTACAAACCCATCATCACCTGCACATACTTCGGCGCGGTCTCGAACCCGACCTGCTGCAAATGCAGCATGCCGACGCCGCTGATCGGCAGCAGGATCACCGCGACCCATACCCAGCGGAAAAAACCTTGAAACACTTCCACCCACAGCGTCAGTCGGCCGGGGCCGTCCAGGGCCTTCATCGCCGCAGGGCGCAGGACCATCCAGGCGAAAAACATGCCGCCGACCCACACCAGGGCGGCCAGTACATGCAGGGGATAAACGAGGCTAAAAGGTGTCATTGGGGTACTCCGTTCTGCGCGGGACTAATTAGCGGGGTATGATAGCCGCCGAACCGAACCACTGAAAATTTATCCAGCGTTTTTGCGCCCGACACTCAATGATCAGCACTGAACTCAAAACCACGATCCAGGGCGCCTATTCGCGTTTTCTTGAAGCCAAGAGCCTCAAACCGCGTTACGGCCAGCGCCTGATGATCGCCGAAATCGCCAAAGTCCTCGGGGATATCGATACCGACGACGAAGGCCGGCGCAGTGGCGACCCCGCGATTGTCGCGGTGGAAGCCGGCACCGGTACTGGTAAAACCGTGGCCTACAGCATGGCGGCGATTCCTACGGCGAAGGCTGCCGGCAAACGTCTGGTGATTGCCACCGCGACCGTGGCCCTGCAAGAGCAGATCGTCTACAAGGATTTGCCCGACCTGATGCGCAACAGCGGGCTGAGCTTCACCTTCGCCCTGGCCAAGGGCCGTGGCCGCTACATGTGCCTGTCCAAGCTCGACATGCTGTTGCAGGAAGGTCACGCGCAAACCGCCACGGCTCAACTGTTCGAAGAAGAAGGCTTCAAGATCGAGGTCGATGAGGCCAGTCAGAAGCTGTTCACCAGCATGATCGAGAAGCTCGCCGGCAATAAGTGGGACGGCGACCGCGACAGTTGGCCGAATGCTCTGGAAGACGCCGACTGGGCGCGCCTGACCACCGATCACAGCCAATGCACCAACCGTCATTGCCCGAACTTCGGCCAGTGCGCTTTCTATAAGGCGCGCGAAGGCATGGGCAAGGTTGACGTGATCGTCACCAACCACGACATGGTGCTGGCGGATCTGGCCCTCGGTGGCGGCGCGGTGTTGCCCGATCCGCGTGACACGATTTATGTGTTCGACGAAGGCCACCACCTGCCGGACAAGGCCATCGGCCACTTTGCGCACTACACGCGCCTGCGCTCCACCGCCGACTGGCTGGAAGCCACCGCCAAGAACCTGACCAAACTGCTGGCCCAGCATCCGTTGCCGGGCGACCTCGGCAAGTTGATCGAGCAGGTTCCCGAGCTGGCGCGTGAGATCAAGACTCAGCAACAGTTCATGTTCAGCGCCTGCGAGCAGGTTGCCGACTTCAAACCCGGCGAAGACGTCGAAGGCCGCGAGCGGCCACGTCATCGGTTCGTCGGCGGGGTGATTCCCGAGCACATGCGCGAAATGGGCATCGAGCTGAAAAAAGGCTTCTCGCGTCTGACTGATCTGTTCACCCGCCTGACCGATCTGCTGAAAGAAGGCATGGACGGTGAGGTCAACATCGGCATCGCCAGCAATCAGGCGGAAGAGTGGTATCCGCTGTTCGGCACCTTGCTGTCGCGTGCGACCGGCAACTGGGAGTTGTGGACGGCATTCACCGTCGAAGACCCGGAAGACAACCCGCCGATGGCGCGTTGGCTGACCCTCGCCGAGAGCGGCTCGCTGTTCGACATCGAGGTCAACGCCAGCCCGATCCTTGCGGCTGAAATGCTCCGGCGAAACCTGTGGAACGTGGCTTACGGTTGCCTGGTGACTTCGGCAACTTTGACCGCACTCGGTACTTTCGACCGCTTCCGCATGCGCGCCGGTCTGCCGAAAAAAGCTGTCACTGCGGTAGTGCCGAGCCCGTTCCATCACGCCGACGCTGGCGTGTTGCGGGTGCCGAACCTGAATGCCGACCCGCGTGACGCCGCTGCCCATACTGCCGCGATCATTCGTGATCTGCCGGAGCTGGTCGAAGGCTCGCGGGGCACGCTGGTGCTGTTCTCTTCGCGCAAACAGATGCAGGACGTGTTTGACGGTCTCGACCGCGACTGGCGCAAGCAAGTGTTCATTCAAGGCAACCTGTCGAAACAGGAAACCCTGAACAAGCACAAAGCGCGGGTCGATGGCGGTGACTCCAGCGTGCTGTTCGGGCTTGCCAGTTTCGCGGAAGGTGTAGACCTGCCCGGCGCGTACTGCGAGCACGTGGTCATCGCCAAGATTCCATTCTCGGTGCCGGACGATCCGGTCGAAGCCGCGTTGTCCGAGTGGATCGAAGCCCGGGGCGGTAATCCGTTCATGGAAATCTCCGTGCCCGACGCCTCGCTCAAGCTGGTTCAGGCCTGCGGCCGACTGCTGCGAACCGAAGAAGATCGCGGCACCATCACCTTGCTCGACCGCCGACTGGTCACCCAACGCTATGGCAAGGCGATCCTCAATGCGTTGCCGCCATTCCGTCGTGAAATATCCTGAGACAACGGTGGGCTGTTTTGCCCACCTTGCTGTCTATCTCTCTGCCATCGCTTTTCCATTGGCCTTTTGGTCGTTAGGGAGAACTCCGTTCTTATGATCCGCCGCTCGTTGCCTGCCGTTTTTGCCTTGATCTTTGCTGTCCCGTTGCTGGCCGCGCCTGCCGGTCAGCAGACCCTGTTCAACTTTGTGCGTCCGGCCGACGTAGTCAAAGTCGCGACCGAAAACGCCGACCTGCCGCAAGCCAACGCCGAACAAACCGCCGAAGGCGAAGTGCTGCGCCGGGTGACGTTCAACCCGGTGGCCCGTCCGACCTTGCGCCTGACACCGCAGACCGGCGCCTGGGACTGGTCGCAGTCCGGCGCCATGAGCCTGCGCATTCAAAGTGCGATGAACTGGGCGGTAACGGTTTACGTGCAGATCCAGAGCAACGACGGCAAGACCTTGGTCAGCCGCGTCGATCTGCCAGCCGGCCCGGCGCAAACGCTGTTGGTGCCGCTGGTGGCCAGTTCGCCGTTGAGCCTGGGCATGAAGGCCGGGCCGCCGATGCCGATGACCGTCGACGGTCAGCGGATTTTGCTGGCCAGCAGCAGCGGTGAGATCGATCGCAGCCAGGTGGTGTCGGTCAGTCTGTCGATGGATCAACCAAAAGTCGCCCAGAGCCTGCTGCTTGAGCGCTTTGGCGTGCAGGACAGCGAGTCGGTGACCCAGGCCGTTTACGGCAATCTGGTCGACGCCTATGGGCAATCGACCCGGGCCAAGTGGCCGGAAAAAGTCACCAGCGACGAGCAACTGAAATCCGCCGCCACCAAGGAACAGCAACAGCTGAAAACCTGGCTGGCCGAGCGCGAAAAGTCTTCGCTGGACAAATTCGGCGGCTGGAACAAAGGCCCGGCGTTCAAGGCCAGCGGCTTCTTCCGCACCGAAAAACGTGACGGACGCTGGTATCTGGTAACGCCTGAAGGGCATCCGTTCTATTCGCTTGGCGTCAACACCGTCAGCCCGGATGTCGATCAGACCTACGTGGCCGGTCGCGAGTGGATGTTTGAATCCCTGCCCAAAGCCGATGAGCCACTCGCCAGGCATTTTGGCGAAGGTGATAACCGTGGCGGCAACGGCAGTGATCAGGGCCGAGGCTACGGCACCGGGCGCTGGTACGATTTTTACGGTGCCAACCTGCAACGGCTGAACGGTGAACCTTGCGCGAAGGAAGCGAAAAGCGAACAGGCGGCTGAGCCAGCCGCACCTTGCAACGCCGCATTCGATGAGCAGAAGTGGGCCACGCATACCCTTGATCGCCTGCAAGCATGGGGCTTCAACACGGTTGGCAACTGGAGCGCGCCGCAACTGAGCGACGCCGAACGCGTGCCGTACACCTTGCCGCTGTCGATTGTCGGCGATTACACCAGCATCAGCACCGGTAGCGACTGGTGGGGCGGCATGCCCGATCCGTTCGATCCGCGCTTCGCCATGGCCACCGAACGCGCGGTTGCCATCGCTGCCCGCGATCACCGCGACGACCCGTGGCTGATCGGTTATTTCGCCGACAACGAACTGGCCTGGGCCGGTCCCGGTGATGACGCGAAATCCCGTTATGCGCTGGCTTACGGCACGCTGAAAATGACCACCGACGTGCCGGCCAAACGCGCGTTCCTCAAGCAGTTGCGCGACAAGTACCGCAATCAGGCGGGGCTGTCGAAGGCGTGGGGCATCGATCTGCCGGCGTGGGAATTGATGGAAGATCCCGGTTTTGAGCCGCCGCTGCCGAATCCGGAACACCCGGAAATCGAGGCCGACTTCAAATACTTCCAGAAGGTTTTCGCCGACACCTACTTCAAGACCATTTCCGATTCCCTGAAATGGCACGCGCCGAACCAGTTGCTGCTCGGCGGCCGTTTCGCCATCAGCACCCCGGAAGCCGTGGCCTCCTGTGCGCAGTATTGCGACGTGCTGAGCTTCAACATGTACACGCTCAAGCCGCAGGACGGTTATGACTTCGCCGCGTTGCGTGCCCTCGACAAACCGGTACTGATTACCGAGTTCAACTTTGGCTCTGCCGACCGTGGCCCGTTCTGGGGCGGTGTGACGCAATTGGCCAAAGAAGAAGATCGCGCTCCGGCTTATGCGAACTTCCTCAAACAGGCGTTGAGCGAGCCGTCGATTGTCGGCGTGCACTGGTTCCAGTATCTGGATCAACCGGTGACCGGGCGTTTGCTGGATGGCGAGAATGGTCATTTCGGCCTGGTCGGCATTACCGATCTGCCGTATCAGGGCTTTGTCGAAGCCGTGCGCACGAGCAACCTGCAAGCCGTCGATCAGCTCGGCAAAGAAGCCGAAAAAGCGGCGGACAAGGCCGACCATGAGTCACAAGGCGGGCGCAAGGGCGAGGCCGGCAAAGGCCCGGGGCAGGGCGCAGGCCATGCGGGCGGGCATTCCGGTAACGGACACTGATCAACATTGTGGCGAGGGGGCTTGCCCCCGTTGGGCTGCGTAGCGGCCCTTGGCGTTCTCCCCATCCCGTCAGGTGCTCAGTTTTTGCGACTGCTGCGCAGCCGAACGGGGGCAAGCCCCCTCGCCACAGTTAGCCGGTATCGTCTGAATAAATCTGAAGGGCGGGCGACCACCCGGCCCAAGGCTGTTCCCAAATCCCTCAAGGGCTGGAACAATGCCGACCACTTTGTAGAGCGTTTTCGCGGGGGAGTTGCGGGTGCAGATTCAGGGACATTACGAGCTTCAATTCGAGCCGGTGCGCGAAGCCTTCGCGGCACTGTTCGACGATTCCCAGGAACGCGGCGCAGCGTTGTGCATTCAGGTCGGCGGCGAAACGGTCCTCGATCTCTGGTCCGGCACTGCCGACAAGGACGGCAGCGAAGCCTGGCACAGCGACACCATCGCCAACCTGTTCTCCTGCACCAAAACCTTCACGGCGGTCACTGCGCTGCAACTGGTGGCCGAAGGCAAGCTGCAACTGGATGTTCCGGTTGCCCGCTACTGGCCGGAATTCGCCGCTGCCGGCAAAGAATCGGTAACCCTGCGCCAACTGCTCTGCCATCAGGCAGGTCTGCCGGCCCTGCGCGAATTGCTTGCCCCTGAAGCTCTTTATCAATGGCAAACCATGGTCGATGCCCTCGCGGCGGAAGCCCCGTGGTGGACGCCGGGCACTGGTCACGGTTATGCCGCGATCACTTACGGCTGGCTGGTTGGCGAGTTGTTGCGCCGCGCTGACGGTCGCGGGCCGGGCGAATCCATCGTTGCGCGTATCGCCAAGCCATTGGGGCTGGACTTCCACGTCGGCCTCGCTGACGAAGAATTCCACCGCGTGGCGCACATCGCCCGAGGCAAGGGAAATGTCGGTGATGCCGCCGCTCAACGTCTGTTGCAGGTGACCATGCGCGAGCCTACAGCGATGACCACCCGCGCCTTCACCAATCCGCCGTCGGTACTCACCAGCACCAACAAGCCGGAGTGGCGGCGCATGCAGCAGCCAGCGGCCAATGGTCACGGCAATGCGCGCAGTCTGGCCGGTTTTTATGCCGGGTTGCTCGATGGCAGCCTGCTCGAAGGCGAAATGCTCAACGAACTCACCCGCGAACACAGCCTGGGCGAAGACAAAACCCTGCTGACCCGCACCCGTTTCGGTCTTGGTTGCATGCTCGATCAACCCGATGTGCCAAACGCCACCTACGGCTTGGGCCCGCGGGCGTTCGGCCATCCGGGGGCGGGCGGTTCCATCGGTTTTGCTGACCCGGAACATGATGTTGCGTTCGGTTTTGTGACAAATACCCTTGGGCCGTACGTCTTGATGGACCCGCGTGCGCAGAACCTGGCGCGGGTGCTTGCCACTTGTCTGTAAAACACTGAGCGAGGTTGCGGATTCGGAACCTCGTTTGCTTTTTTGATTCAAAGCGTCTGTTTATCCGGGCAAAGAGCTCTGATTTTTCATTACTTTATTTTGTGGATTTTCAATGTCATCTAAAAAAACTCTCGCCCTGGCCCTGTGTGTTGCGATTACCGGTTGTGCACAGACTCCTAAAAATGACGCGGACGGCAGCAGTTGGTGGTCGTTCGGATCTTCCGACAAAGTGGCTGCCAAAGAGCCGGCTCCAGCTCCCGCTCCTGCACCCGTTGCGCTGAAGCCAGCCGCCGTTGCTCCAGTCGCCAAGGCCGAGAGCAGCAATCCTTGGTACTGGCCGTTCGGCTCCAGTGATTCGGCCGCCAAGGCTGATGTGAAGCCAGAAGTAAAACCTGAAGCCAAACCGGTCGCCGTGGCCAAGGCTGATGCCGACACCGGGACTCACTGGTGGTGGCCGTTCGGTGGCAAGGATCAACCAACCACTAAAGCCGTGCCGATGCCTGACCCGAAAGTCACCCAGGCCTGGCTCGACGATTACGAACCACGCCTGCGTGCCGCGATCAAGGACAGCAATCTGCAACTCGAGCGCCGTGAAAACGTTCTGGTGGTGATTGCTCCGGTCGAGGGTTCGTTCAACCCGAAGCGTCCGGCCATGCTGTTGCCAGTCACCCTCAGCCCGTTCACCAATGTCGCGAAGCTGCTTGAAGCTGACCCGAAAACCGCTGTTCTGGTACTCGGTCACAGCGACAACACCGGCGCGGCGCCGGCTAATATCAAGCTCAGCCAGGAACGCGCCCAATCCATCGCGGCGATCTTCCGCCTCAGCGGCTTGCAGCGTGATCGCCTGATGCTGCGCGGCATGGGCTCCGATGCCCCGCGTGCGGCCAACGACAGCGCCGAGGGCCGTGCCCTGAACCGTCGCGTCGAGCTGTTGGTGACCCCGCAGAACACCATGGTTGCGCTGCTCAGCAAATACAACATGCCGACCCCGGCGCCAGTGACCATGGTCGCCGCGCAGGACGTCAAGCCAGTCGCCAAACCGGTTACCCCGGCTCCGGCCGCGAAGAAAGCCGCAGTGCCTGCGAGCAAAAAGGCCCCGGTGAAAAAAGCCGCGACCCCAGCCAAGAAAGCGCCGGCCAAAACCCCGGTGAAGAAAACCGCTCCGGCCAAAGCCGCCGCCACCGACAAGAAAGTCGCGGCGACCGATGCTACCAAGCAGTAATCCGCTAACGAAAAGGAATGCGCCATGACCCAGGCTCTGGCTGATATGCGTCGCGATTACACGCGGGATGGTTTGACCGAGGCGCAAGCCCCGGCCGAGCCGTTCGCGCTGTTCCATCAATGGTTTGCCGACGCGGTGAAAACCGAACAGGCGCCGGTGGAGGCCAACGCCATGACCGTGGCGACGGTCGATGCGGACGGGCGTCCACATTGCCGCATTCTGCTGCTCAAGGGCCTGGACGAGCAGGGTTTCACCTTTTTCACCAACTACGAAAGTGCCAAGGGTCAGCATCTGGCGGCAAATCCGTTTGCCGCCATGACGTTCTTCTGGCCCACCCTGGAGCGTCAGGTACGCATCGAAGGGCGGGTGGTGAAGGTCACGCCAGCAGAGTCCGATGCGTATTATCAGGTGCGGCCGCTGGGCAGTCGCCTCGGTGCCTGGGCTTCACCGCAGAGCCGGGTGATCAACGGCCGTGGCGAACTGGAAGATTTGCTCAAAGCCACCGAGCAGCGTTTCAGCGATACCCAGCCGGATTGCCCGGAACACTGGGGTGGTTATCGTTTGCTGCCCGAGCGCATCGAATTCTGGCAGGGCCGTCCGAGCCGTCTGCACGATCGCCTCAACTACCGCTTGCAGGGCGCCGACTGGTCGCTTGAACGACTGGCACCGTAAACAGTCTACCGGGCAAGATAGCCTGCCGCAGCGGCCTCAAGCCATTGCGGCAGATCCCGGCGCTTGATTTTCTGCAACCGGGCGTGGGCTAATTGTTCGAGCATGAAGGTACGTTTTTCTTCATCCTTGCCCGCCAGCGACAGCGCCAGGTCGCGATCCATCCAGCGTTTGATCCGCATGTACAGCCACCAATGGAAGTACAGACCGGCGACCGTTGTGACGAAAATGATGAAGTAATCCATGAAAATCCTTGAGTCGATGGCGCAAGAACGGCATTTTGGCGCTACTGTTGGGTGAGTCTGCAGGTGCCTGTACCGGGCCTGAATGAAACCAATTTTATCCGGGCGGCGCCGTGACAGGCGTCAAGCTGCGGAGTTTAATGAATATCTGTTCTTTTGGAGTTGATGCTATGCGTAAGTCTGTTCTGCTTGTTGCTTCCTTTTCCACGATGGCGATGTTGCTTACCGGCTGCCAATCGAGCCTGACCGGTGACTCCTACTCCCGTGACGAAGCACGTCGCGTGCAGACGATTCGCATGGGCACCATCGAATCCCTGCGTCCGGTGAAAATCGAAGGCACCAAAACCCCAATCGGCGGCATCGCTGGTGCAGCGGTCGGCGGCGTTGGCGGCAGCGCCATCGGTGGCGGCAAAGGCAGCATCGTTGCTGCAGTGATCGGCGCCGTGGCCGGCGGTCTGATCGGTTCGGCCACTGAAGAAGGCCTGACCCGCACCCAGGGCGTGGAAATCACTGTCCGTGAAGACGACGGCAGCATGCGCGCCTACGTACAACAGGTTCAGGAAAACGAAGTGTTCCGCGTGGGTGAGCGTGTACGCATCTCCACCGTTGGCGGGACCAGCCGCGTTTCGCACTAAGCGAGAACGAGCGGTAAAGAAAACCCCGATCAGCTGAGCTGGTCGGGGTTTTTTGTTAACGATTGGACAGTTCTATCAGTTGTCACTGTAATCAAACGAAATTTGATAGTCGTAGGTGCTCAGAGCAATGTCATGTTGAAAGTAGGGCTGAATGGTAGCAACCCACTTTTCGATAACATTGAAGCTACCATTGTTTATGTTGCCCTCCACCGGGATGCCCAAGGCATTCAGGACAGACTCATCATCACCCAGGTCCCTTGACGACTCCTCGCCTTCGCATTCATGGGTTGCTTTGTCGTACCACTCCAGTCTCAGTTCCAGTCCCATCATTTCCTCACAAGTATTTTTTTCTGATGTTTCTTTTGTCTATAGGATCTTCGCGCCGCTCCCCCGTATAAGGGTCAAAAGCTCCTGCATGAGCTCCATCGCTTGCTCGATAAATTTCCAGCTCGCCATGCATTGAATCCCACTCGTAAATGATCCGTCCCTTCGAATCCGTCCAGCGCTTGCGGAGTCCACCACCGCCTTGTACAGGATTCTTGTCTTTTACTTTTATAAGGCCTGGAAATGCCGTTATTTGCTCTGTTTTCGGCGGCTGATGGTAGCTATGTCCCGCAGACGGTAAGCCTTTGCGTGAGGTGTTGAGCACGATGTACAGAGGCCGGACCCCCGACCCCACCGGAAACACCAGAATGAAATCCCGATACTCCGGCGGATAAACCGGATTCACCAAAATCCCGTCAGCCGCTTTCGTTGGCGGATACACCCAGATATGCGGCGTCTGCGGAGCAGCTTCCAGCGCAGGAATGCCGAGGATGTCCGAGCCATCCACTGCCGGTGTCCAGATCAGTTCGACACCTTCGCCCAGGTCAGCGACGTATTGGCTGCCGCGCAAGCCGAACTGCACGACATCGACCATTTCCCAGTCACGGTTGTTGCCGGTGTAGAAACCGTAACCCTTGAGACTGCCATCGGCCTGCTGCTCGACCCGCAGACGTACGCGGGTGCGAGCCTGTTTCAGTGCACGCAATTGCTCGTCGGTGTAGAGCGCGCTGTCGCCCAGGTTTGAGGGGATGAACAGCGCGAGCAATCCCGCCAGAGTGGCGGCAGCGGTGCTGGCGGCGACCACGGGCAAGGCTTCAAACGCCGCACCGCCCAGCGCGAAGCTGCCAAACCCGACCGGTATCGCGCTGCCGCTGATTTTCTTCAGGGGCACGGCGCCATTTGCGTCAGCCTCGCGGGCACCGAGCAGAATTAGATCGCCGTAGTCCTTCAGGCTGTCGGTCGGCACCATCCCCGCAGGATTCGAGTAATCAATGATGGCGTCCGGCAATTTGCAGGACTTGGCGAACACGCATCCGGCGCGCTCGGTTTCAGCTTTTTTCACCGTCACTTCGCGGCTGCGTTCGAAAGCGTCCTGGCGGGCCAGCATCGCGTCGTAGGCGTCCTGGCGCGCGTCCCGTGCGGCCAATTCGGTGGCGGTCATGAAGCGGTGGGTAACGAGATGCCCGTCGCCTGCCGGTGGGTTGGAAACCCGGGGGATGTCCTTGTGGCCTGCCACTGATTGTCCTTTCGTTCGTCCACTCGAGCCCTGAAAACAGGGCTGAAAGACGTTAACCAAAGGGCCGAAATATGGCTGTAGGACGAGTCGTCAAAGTTGTGGGGATAGTTCGCCAGCGCTTCACTCATCGGGTAACTGGCGCTGAAATCGGAATCGTCCTAAAGCCACGTGCGGGCCTGCATCGCTAGAATTTTCGGCCGATTGCAAAGCAACTGCGAAGGTTTATGAGCACGCCCACCCACTCCCAAAACCCTGCAGCCTCGGCGCCTAACAACACAGCAGTGCTGTGCCTGACCCTGCTGACGTTGGCCATGACTGCGTTGACCGGGATTGCCGGTTACAAGCTGATCGAGTTGAGTCCGTTGCAGACCACCACTGAGCAGCAAAACCGGCGTCTGGCCGAATACGTGGATCAGATCAAACAGCTGACGGCAGAGAACGATGCACTGTCCGGCCAGCAACGCAGCCTCGGTGCCGAGCTAACTATCGCCGTTGAGAAAGTCAGTGAAGCCGACAAGCGAATAACACTCATGCAACAGCAATTGAAGGACTCCAGGGCCAGTGCCGGTGAGGAGCAGGATGAGTGCGCGATCATTCGGGAGAACGTGCGGCTGGTCGAAAACGAACTGGGTCGCGATGATTTCTTTCGTTTGCGTGATGAGCGTCAGTCCGACGCGGAGGCGGTGTTGGAGGCGTATCAGCGATCATTGGCAATCTGCGTGGCGCAATCGACAGAGCGATCGAACCACGCGGATGATCAAGGCGCTTCCATCGAGGAAGAAGCGCCCGGGGAGGGGTAAGCGAGCTTAGTTTGCCTGCAGGGTGTTCTTGCGACTCGCTGCTGCCGTCACGGCGTAGCCGATCAGTGCCGCGAGAATCGAGCCGGTCAGAATCCCCATCCGGTCCATCCCGGCGTATTCGCTGACGCCCGGCTCGAAGGCCAGGGAACCGACGAACAGGCTCATGGTGAAGCCGATACCGCAGAGAATCGCTACACCCAGCACCTGACCCCAGTTGGCGCCTTGCGGCAGGGTGGCGATGCCGGTTTTCACGGCCAGCCAGGTCAGGCCGAACACGCCGACCATCTTGCCCAGCAGCAGGCCGACAGCGATGCCCATCGGCACGTAGTGGGTGAAGCTTTCGACGGTGACGCCACTCAGGGACAGGCCGGCGTTGGCGAAGGCGAACAGCGGCAGGATGCCGTAAGCCACCCATGGATGCAGCGCGTGTTCGAGAGTCAGCGACGGCGAAGGCTCGGCGTTTTTCGTGCGCAGCGGGATGCAGAAGGCCAGGGTCACACCGGCCAGCGTCGCATGGACACCGCTCTTGAGGACGCACACCCAGAGGATCAGGCCAACGATCATGTACGGCCCGAGCTTGACCACCCCGAGGCGATTCATGCCGATCAGTGCCGCGATGCACGCTGCCGCGAGGCCCAGCGACAGGGTCGAAAGTTCGCCGGAGTAGAAGATCGCGATGATCACGATGGCGCCAAGGTCATCGATGATCGCCAAAGTCATCAGGAACAGCTTCAGCGACACCGGCACACGCTTGCCCAACAGGGCCAGTACGCCGAGGGCGAAGGCGATGTCGGTGGCGGTCGGAATCGCCCAGCCGTCGAGGGCTGGCGGATTGTCACGATTGAGGAACCAGTAGATCAGCGCCGGCACGACCATGCCGCCGATGGCCGCTGCACCGGGCAGGACGATCTGCGAGGGTTTCGACAACTGACCGTCGAGGACTTCGCGCTTCACTTCGAGGCCGATCAGCAGGAAGAACAGCGCCATCAGGCCGTCGTTGATCCACAGCAGCAGGGGTTTGGCGATCTTCAACGCGCCGATCTGCGCGACTACTGGAGTGTCGAGCAGGCCGGTGTAGAGCCATGACAGCGGCGAGTTGTTGATGATCAAAGCCAGAATGGCCGCGGCGATCAATAACAGACCGCTGGCAGCTTCCAACTGAAAGAAACGCGTGAAAGTGCTACGCAGAGGCAAGGTCGCTCTCCATCGATAAGGCAAAAGGTGGAACACCCTAACCCGTACCGTTAGTTGTTAAAACAAAAGTTATATTCTATTTTGTTATATACCGTTACAAGACGTTGAAGGCCGATGCAGCAGAGCCTAGCAGTTGATGGATATATTGAACCTCAGCTGTATCTGTGAGGGATGTAGGTTTTTTCCTAAGCTTGTCGGCTGAGCCTGCGACCAAGGCGATTCCTGCCCGATTCAACGAGATCATCACCATGAGCGACAACCGACAGTGGGCCCGCGAAGCCATCCGCATCATTGAGGCGGATTTCCAGCGCAGCGCCGACACTCACCTGATCCCCTTGCCGCTGCCGGGCTTTGCGGGCATCGAGTTGTACTTCAAGGATGAATCCAGCCACCCGACCGGCAGCCTCAAGCATCGGCTGGCGCGCTCGCTGTTTCTCTACGCCTTGTGTAACGGCTGGCTCAAACCCGGCGCGCCGGTGATCGAGGCGTCCAGCGGTTCGACGGCGATCTCGGAAGCGTATTTCGCCCGCATGCTTGGCTTGCCGTTCATTGCGGTGATGCCGGCGACCACCTCGAAAGAGAAAATCGCCCAGATCGCCTTCTATGGTGGCAAGAGCCATCTGGTCAACGATCCAACGCAGATCTACGCCGAATCCGAGCGTCTGGCCCGTGAGCATGACGGTCATTTTATCGACCAGTTCACCTACGCCGAACGCGCCACCGACTGGCGGGCGAACAACAATATTGCGGAGTCGATCTTCCAGCAGATGCGTTTCGAGCAGCATCCCGAGCCGAGCTGGCTGATTTCCAGCCCCGGAACCGGCGGCACCACCGCAACCCTCGGTCGTTACGTGCGTTATCGCCAGCACTGCACGCGTGTGCTGTGTGCCGATGCCGAGCGTTCGGTATTTTTCGACTACTACCAGACCGGTGACGCCAGTCTGCGTCTGGACTGCGGCTCGCGGATCGAAGGGATCGGCCGGCCACGAGTGGAAGCGTCGTTCCTGCCGAAGGTGATCGATGCGATGGTCAAGGTGCCGGACGCCTTGTCGCTGGCGGCCATGCATTATCTGGCGCAGCGTCTGGGCCGCAATGTCGGCGGTTCGAGCGGGACCAATCTGATCGGCGCCTTGATGGCGGCGCAGCAGATGAAAGCGGCGGGGGAGTCAGGGTCGATCGTGGCGATTCTGTGCGATGGCGGCGAGCGTTATGCCGACACCTATTACGATCAGGATTGGCTCAAGGCCCAGGGATATGAACTGGATGGCTTGATTGCGGCAGTGGCAGCGAGTGCCGAACGCGGTGAGCTTCTGCCTACCAGTGTATTACGCGCCAATATCTGAAACTTCCAGACACTGAGTAAACCTGTGGGAGCCGGGCTTGCCCGCGATGGCGGAGGGTCAGTCAACATCAATGTTGAGGCTGAATCCGTCATCGCGGGCAAGCCCGCTCCCACAGGGTTTTGTAGTGCCTTAAGCTTCCAGGCCGAGGATGTTGCGCGCCACGGCTTCAGCAATGCGAATCCCGTCAACACCCGCCGACAGAATCCCGCCCGCATAACCCGCGCCTTCACCGGCCGGGAACAAGCCCTTCACGTTCATGCTCTGCAGTGTTTCATCACGAGTGATCCGCAGTGGCGACGAAGTGCGCGTCTCGATCCCGGTCAACACTGCATCGTGCAGCGAATAACCGCGAATCTGCTTCTCGAACGCCGGCAACGCTTCACGAATCGCTTCGATGGCGAAGTCCGGCAATGCCAGGGACAAGTCGCCCAATGCCACGCCCGGTTTGTAGGACGGTTCCACTTCGCCGATTTCCACCGACGGGATGTCATTGATGAAGTCGCCGACCAGTTGCGCCGGGGCCTTGTAGTCGCTGCCGCCGAGAATGAACGCGTGGGATTCCAGACGTTCCTGCAACTCGATCCCGGCCAGCGGGCCGCCCGGATAATCGACTTCCGGAGTGATGCCAACGACGATGCCGGAGTTGGCATTGCGCTCGTTACGCGAATATTGGCTCATGCCGTTGGTGACCACGCGATTCGGCTCGGAAGTCGCCGCCACCACGGTGCCGCCCGGGCACATGCAGAAGCTGTAGACCGAACGGCCGTTCTTGGCGTGGTGCACCAGTTTGTAGTCGGCGGCACCCAGTTTCGGGTGGCCGGCGTACTTGCCCAGACGCGCACGGTCGATCAGCGATTGCGGGTGTTCGATACGGAAACCCACCGAGAACGGTTTGGCTTCCATGAACACGCCACGGCTGTGCAGCATGCGGAAAGTGTCGCGGGCGCTGTGGCCGAGGGCCAGAACCACGTGCTTCGACTTGAGGATTTCGCCACTTGCCAGTTCGACGCCGACCACTTGGCCGTCTTCGATCTGCACGTCGTTGACGCGCTCCTGGAAGCGCACTTCACCGCCCAGTGCGCGGATTTCTTCGCGCATCGCTTCGACCATACCGGTCAGACGGAAAGTACCGATGTGCGGCTTGCTGACGTAGAGGATTTCTTCCGGCGCGCCGGCCTTGACGAACTCGTGCAGCACTTTGCGGCCAAGGAATTTCGGGTCCTTGATCTGGCTGTAGAGCTTGCCGTCGGAGAACGTTCCCGCGCCGCCTTCGCCGAACTGCACGTTGGATTCAGGGTTGAGCACACTTTTGCGCCACAGGCCCCAAGTGTCCTTGGTGCGCTGGCGAACTTCGGTGCCGCGTTCGAGGATGATCGGCTTGAAGCCCATTTGCGCCAGCAGCAGGCCGGCGAAGATCCCGCACGGGCCGAAGCCGACGACGATTGGCCGCTCGCTCTGATCGGCCGGCGCCTGGCCGACGTATTTGTAGCTGACATCCGGCGCCACGTTGACGTTACGGTCGTCGGCGAACTTGCCCAACACTTTGGCCTCATCGCGCACGTTGAGGTCGATGGTGTAGATGAAGCACAGTTCAGAGGACTTTTTGCGCGCGT
Organism: Pseudomonas sp. NPDC087346; assembly: GCF_044744235.1. NCBI lineage: Bacteria > Pseudomonadati > Pseudomonadota > Gammaproteobacteria > Pseudomonadales > Pseudomonadaceae > Pseudomonas > Pseudomonas sp. NPDC087346. The sequence goes on along the minus strand of NZ_JBIUXX010000036.1, from coordinate 16,676 downwards.
CGTAGCTGCGCTTGAACAAGGTGAAATCGAGCAAATCATCGCTGGCGATGCCCAGGCGTTGCACGATGGCGACGCGCAGGTCTTCTTCGGGATGGTCGATTGGCAGCTTGAGTTCAGTAATTCGTAACATGGCGGGGGTCCGGGTTCGCGGGGCGCACAACTGCGCCAGGGCGTTTTAAGGCCGCGATTATAAGCCGCAAAGCCCGGATTTGGTGAGGCTAAAAACTCAGTCGTTACGCGATCCACCGAAGTACCCGCAACCACGCTGCACCTTGCCGTCGATACGCAACTCGGCGCTCATGTGCTGCACGCTGCCGGTGTTGCTGTCGACGCAACGCTGCGGCGCGACCCAGAGTTCGATTCGCTGGTTGTTGGCTTCTGAGCTGAGATTGAAGCGACCGTCGCCCAATTGTTCTTCGACATAAGGCACGGCGAGTGGCGGTTGGCCTTCGCGGTCGATGACCAGGCCTTTGCCGCTGACTTTCACATTCCATTCCGGACCGTGACCGGCAGCGCGCAGGATCAGCAGTTTGAAGTTGGCATCGTCGCAAGCGGTGCCGGAACGCTCGACCCGATACAGCTGAGTCAGATCGAGGCGATCACCGACGATCTTGCCGCGAACATCGGCGAACAACTTGCCCTGTTGATCCGCCAGGCTGGCGGCTTCCTGCAGCACGCTGGTGCCGCCGATGTCGTTGACCACGTACTGGCGCTGTTCCCCGCAGGACTGGAACACCAGTTTGCCGTCGGCTGCGGTCAGTTGCCCCTGCATCCGGGTTTGCCCGACATGGGAAGCGCTTTCCCGCGGGCCATCGAGCAATTGGCAGGCGGCAAACAACGGCAGCAGGGCAACAACGATCAACGAACGGGCAACACGCATCTTCGGCTCTCCAGACAAGTGCCGCCACGTTACGCAGGCTGACCGTTCATCACAAGGGTTTAGCCCACGTGAAAAGTCTGACCGGTTTGCAGGCCTTCGACACTTTTTGCGTAGGCCAGCGCCGCATCCGCTGCAGAAACCGGTTTGTAACCACGGAAATACGGGGCGTAACTGCCCATCGCTTCCAGGATCACCGTCGGGCTGACCGAGTTGATTCGCAGGCCACGCGGCAATTCGATGGCGGCGGAGCGCACGAAGCTGTCGAGGGCGCCATTGACCAGCGCGGCCGAGGCGCCGGTGCGGATCGGGTCGTGGCTGAGCACGCCAGTGGTGAAGGTGAACGAAGCACCATCGTTGGCGAACTCACGGCCGATCAGCAGCAGGTTAACCTGGCCCATCAGCTTGTCATTCAGGCCGAGGGTGAAGCTGTCGGTGGTCATCTCGCCAAGCGCGGCGAAGGTAACTTTGCCGGCGGCGCAAACCAGTGCGTCGAACTTGCCGGTCTGTTCGAACAATTTGCGGATCGACGCGCTGTCGCTGATATCCACCTGGAAATCGCCGCTGGTGCGACCGATACGAATGACTTCGTGACGTTGCGACAGCTCTTTGTCTACCGCCGAACCGATGGTGCCGCTGGCGCCGATCAACAGAATTTTCATCGTGCTGTACCTCGAGTGATTGAACGAGGTTTCAGTCTAGAGTGGTTTTTCCTGCGGATAAGCGCACTAATAGGCAACCTTTGGTTTTCAAATGGAAACAATCCATGAGCGAAATGGATGACCTCGCGGCGTTCGCCGTGTTGATCGAAGCCGGCAGTTTCACCCTGGCGGCGCAGCAATTGGGGTGCAGCAAGGGCCAGTTGTCCAAGCGCATCAGCCAACTGGAGGCACGATTTTCCGTGGTGCTGCTGCAACGTACGACCCGGCGTTTGAGCCTGACCGCTGCCGGCGCAGCATTGTTGCCGCAAGCGCAGGCCCTTGTAGTCCAGGTGGAACGGGCGCGTCAGGCATTGGCGCGGCTGAAGGACGACATGGCCGGCCCCGTGCGTATGACGGTTCCGGTATCGCTGGGGGAAACCTTCTTCGACGGCTTGCTGCTGGAGTTTTCGCAGCAGTACCCCGAGGTGCAGATCGAACTGGAACTGAACAACAGCTATCGCGACCTGTCGCGGGACGGCTTCGATCTGGCGATCCGCTCCGAGGTGGCCAATGACGAGCGGCTGGTGGCCAAGCCGCTGTTGGCGTGGCAGGAAATGACCTGCGCCAGCCCGGCCTATCTGGAACGTTTCGGTGAGCCGCTGACGCCGCAGGCGCTGGCCGAACACCGATGCTTGCTCAACAGCCATTACAGCGGTCGCGAAGAGTGGTTGTATCACCAGCAGCACGAATTGCTGCGGGTGAGGGTGTCCGGGCCGTTCGCCAGTAACCATTACAACCTGCTGAAAAAGGCTGCGCTCGCCGACGCAGGGATCGCCCGGTTGCCGTCTTACCTGTTGCAAACGGAATTGGCCGACGGACGATTGCGCTGGCTCCTGCGCGATTATCAGACCCGTCGCATGCCAATGTATCTGGTGCACCCGTATCAGGGCGGTTTGCCCAAGCGCACGCAGGTGCTGGCGGACTATCTGATCGGCTGGTTCAAGCGCAGCGGCGAGGCATTGGACAGACTGCAACGCTAACCCTGTTGACCTCAATGGTTGTAGCGTTTGGCAATCAGGTGATCGATCGACAGCTTGCCCGGCCCGGTGGTCATCAGGTACAGCAACACCGCCGCCCAGGTGCCGTGGGTCGGATAGGCATCCGGGTAGACGAATATCTGGATCGTCAGGGTCATGCCGAGCAATGCCAGTGCGGAAAAGCGCGTGGCGAAGCCAACCAGAATCAGGATCGGGAAGAAGTGCTCGGCGAACGCCGCCATGTGCGCGGCGACTTCCGGTGACAGCAGCGGCACATGGTATTCACTTTTGAACAGCGGAATGGTCGAGTCCGCCAGGCGCGGCCAGCCAACCTGAAAGGTGCCGTCGATCAAATCGATGGCCAAGCCTTCGACCTTGGTCTGCCCGGACTTCCAGAACACCGCGGCAATCGAGAATCGCGCGATGAAGGCAATCAGACTGCGCGGGATCATTTCCAGCAGGGCAATGGCGCGAGTGATGAGGTTGTTCATGGCGATACCTTGTTGTTCAAGTGGGTGATGGCGTTGCGGGCGATCAGTAACGCCAGAGTCTGGCTCAGATCGAATGGCGGGCTGGCTTGCACGGCGGCCAGCAACGGCTGACCAGCGAGCAAGTGACGGATAAACACACTGGCGCCGTGATCGAGGGCAAACACCTCGACATCCAGCTCGTTGCGCAGCACCAGCGCATGTTGGCCGAGGTTCACATCGACCTGCGCCAACGATGCGTCTTGCTGATGCGCGGCCCAGATCGCGACCACGGCGTAGGCCGAATCGAGCAAGTACAACGAGGGGTGAAGCTCAACGCTCAGTTCGCTCAGCGCTTGTGGATCGGCGAGGGCGGCGCTGATCTGTTCCGGGTGTACCGGGTTTGCATCAGCGGCGTGATAGGCGAGGGTGCGCAGGCGTTCGAGTCGTGCAACGTCGGCCAGATACGGCACGCTGGCGGCTGGTTCGAAGGCCGCAATGAAAGTCGCCAAAGCATCGCCGTAGTTGCTCATCAGCGGAGTTTGCGGCGGTTGGCTCTGGATGAAGATTGCGGCCATCGCGCGGAAAAACTCCTCGCCTACCAACTGCGCGACGACTGGATAGCTGTCCGCCAGCGCGTTGATCAGCGAACTCTGCACATTGTTGCGGTAGACGGAAAATCGGCTGTCGGGATCGGCGCCGTTGGCGCTGTACAGGCCTTCGGGGCATGGCAGGCGGGTGTCGAGCAGGGCGGCGGCAAACGCGGCTTGAGTGCTCATGATTGACCCCCGGCGCACAGCAACAACTCATCAGCCTGCCGCGCCTCGGCCAGCAATACGTTGAAGGCTGGCACCTGATTGTCGCGCTCGATCAGCGTCGCCATTGGGCCCGTACGTTGCAGTGCCTGCTGATACAGCGCCCAGACTGCCTGATCGATTGGCGCGCCATGATCGTCGATCAGCAAGCGGTCGCCGAGGCTGTCGGAATCTTCGGCAAACCCGGCCAGATGAATCTCGCCAACGGCGTGCAAGGGCAGCGAATCAAGGTAGGTCAGCGGATCGCGTTGATGGTTGATGCACGACACGTAGACATTGTTGACGTCCAGCAACAGCCCACAGCCAGTGCGGCGGATTACCTCGCTGATGAACTGCGCCTCATCGATGGTCGAGCGCTGGAACGCCAGATAAGTCGCCGGGTTCTCCAGCAGCATCGGGCGTTTCAGGGTGTTCTGCACCTGATCGATGTGGTCGCAGACGCGACTCAGGGTCGGTGCGTCATAGGCCAGGGGCAGCAAATCATTGAGGAACACCGGGCCGTGGCTCGACCACGCCAGATGTTCGGAAAAGGATTGCGGTTGATAGCGGTCGATCAACTCGGCGAGGCGCTGCAGATGGTGCATATCCAGCGGCCCTTCAGCACCGATGGACAGGCCAACGCCATGCAGCGACAGCGGATATTGCTCGCGGATCAGACCGAGAAAATGATGAAACGGGCCGCCGGCAACCATGTAGTTTTCGGCGTGGACTTCGAAAAAGCCGATGTCCGGTTGTGTACCCAGCACTTCACGAAAGTGCCCGGTTTTGAGCCCCAGCCCGGCACGGGGCGGGAGCCCGGTGAGGGCTGCCTGAGTGCGGGGCCGGGCGTGGTCGTTGGCTGTGAACATGATCGTCACTCAGGCAGACCGACTATCAGGACTTGGCTTTGAAGGCTTCCATCTGACCGAAACCGGTCGGCGAAGTCTTGCTTTCGGTGGTCCCGCAGGTGCCTTTCGGAACGAGTTTCCAGGCATTTGGCTGGAAATCCATTTTCGCGGTGCCGGCACACGTGGTGCCTGCACCTGCGGCGCAATCGTTGTGACCTTTCATGGCCACGCCGAAGCATTTTTCCATGTCGTCAGCGGCGTGGGCGGTGGAAACGGCGGCGATGCTCAGAGCAGAACCGAGGGCCAGAACCAGGGCGGTGGCGGACAGGGTGCGAGTGGTAGCAGTCATGATGTTTCTCCGGTTTCAGTCAGGGTTTGTACAAGCGATTTGCGCTTGCTTACCCCACTAGAGAAAGCACAAAGCAAAGCGTTACAACGCCCCCCGAACTTTTTTCAGAAAAACGCAAAACGGGTAGGAGCTGCCGCAGGCTGCGATCTTTTGATTTTGTTTTTCAAGATCAAAAGATCGCAGCCAACGGCAGCTCCAACAGGGTGTTCTATAGTCATTTCAACGGCCCCTCTCACAGGCCGATTTACCAGGACGGTATCTCATGAAGAAGGATCGCTCAGCCTCCGCTGTGCTTTTGCGCAGGACTTCATCTTTTGCTCTCGCCTGCACGCTGCCCTTGCTGTTCGGTACGGTTTGCGCGCAGACGCAAGTTGATCCGCTGGACACGCTCAAACGAATCAACAACAACTACAACACCCTCAAGGACACTTGCCAGGAACCCGATACCGGCGCGGCACGCGGTCTCTACTATTGCAGCGGCGTGACCTTGCGCATGGTCAACGACGGGCCGTTCAATCCGTGGGATTACAGTCCTTACGCGATCAAGATCGGCGCAACTTCCTACTCGTGGATTCGCAAGGACCTGAGCACGAAGATTCTTATTCACCCGGCCGGTTTGATCCTGCGAACACCCACCGATGCGGCTGCGCTTAACCTGCCGGTCAAGGAGCAGGGCTTCACCTGCATCTACGCTTTCGATGGCGGCACCGGGCCCGAGCGCAAATGGTATGGCTGCGGATTCTTTGACAGTCGCGAGCCACCCCGTGCAGCCCAGGGCGTGATGAACAACCGCAATGCCGCGTTGGCTTACGGCACTTGCGCGGAGGCCGGGGTGAGCACTGCCGAGCAGTGGACGCAGAAATACACCGGCCTGATGAAAGGGCCGATTCAGTACGGCCAGTGTTCCTTTAACGCGGAAAAACCCAGCGACTGGCACGCGATGATCCGGGTTCACGAATCCCGCCCGACCACCACCAACAAAGACCCTTTCTCCTACAGCGCCCAGGTCAACGAGTTCATGTTGAAGAACGCCACCGCAACTAACGATGGCAGTGAAAACATGAAGTACATCGATGCCTTTATCTACAACGTCAACAGCACGCAGAACTTCGCCACGCGCGGTGATCAGGCGCCACCGAAACCGGAAAACGGCCTGAACAGCGCACGCAGCTTTCAGAAGAAACTTCAGGCGCAGGGCTACAGCGTGCCGATCCTGCGGCTGGATTTCACCAAGCCTGCGGAACAGCGTTTCAGCTATGTCGCTGCCGATCAGGCGATAGATCTGACGACAGCGGGCGGCGCGCAGCCGACCCCCGCGACACCGGCGCAGAAATACATCGCTGAAGCGGTGTGGATCGAACGTTACGACCCGGGCAGCAAGAAAAACGAATGGTCGCTGAAAATCACGCCAACCGCCCAAGGCAAAGCAATTCAGGCCAGCGATCAGGACGCCTTGTACAAAGAGCTGTTCGCCCTGCGTGGCGCCGACAGCCAGTGGCGCGACAACGAGAAGTCGGCGGGCAGCATGCGCGGACAACTGAGCTGCCTGATCCAGAACTATCCGGGCAAGACCGAATGGAATCTGGAGCCGTTCCGGCCCAATGTCAGCGCGCAGGAATCGGCCAAGGCCGGCTGCAATCCGCTGCCGGTTCAGGCGCCGCAATACATTGCCTCTGCCGACTGGATCAAGCGTTACGACCCCGGCACCGGTAAGGATGAATGGTCCCTGAGCATCGTGCCCACGGCGGCGGGCCGCGCCTTGCCCAACGAGCAGCTCGCGGCTCTGTATGACCAGTTGTTCGCGCTCAAGGGCGCTGACAGCAACTGGCGCGACAACGAAACAGCGGCCGGCAGCATGCGCCAGCAATTGGGCTGCGTGCTGGTCAATTACCGCAACAAGACGCCGTGGAATCTGGAGCCGTTCCGGCCAGCGTTGTCGGATAGCGAGACCAAGGCTGCGGGTTGCAACCCGGTCGCACGTTGAAGGTGTGTTTGGCTAATCAAGGAGATGCAAGCCATGAACAAAGGTCTGAACAGGTTCGCTCCATTGCTCGTGTTGCCACTGTTGGCGCATGCGACATGGGCCAACGCGGAGTCATGCGCAGAGACGCTGAAAAAGGTTGAAACGCTGTACAACAACACGGTCGACAGTTGTGGTCAGGACCCCGCATCGGACTGTTCTGGATTACTGGTTCGCGGCACACACCGTGCTGATCCGGCCAAAGGGCAGCAATGGGATGTCTGGAATCCCAGCCCGAAAGCCATCGAGCTGGGTACGTTTGCCGCGTCCTATATGCGTGCCGACGGTATCAGTTATGAAGATCCCGGCATGAGCACGCAGAACGGCTACCTGATTACGCCGAGAGATCTGGTGCGCGACCCGGAAACACCGGTACATGTTTATTGCGCGTTCCCCAACGACGCCTGGACCGATTTTCGCAATGACCGTGGCTGTGGCGATAACAAAAACACCGCGCCAGCCGAAGCTGTCTGCCAGGCAATGAAACCCCCGATCCTGAGTCCGAATGCCTGGGTTGCGCACTTCACCCAGTTCAACAACAACCGCCAGCAGGACCAATTGCAATGCGGCTTCAACATGCGCAATCCGATGAGCAGCAAGGAGCGCGTGGATGCCTTTCGCAACTTCATGGGCGCACGTAAAGTCATCAACAGCCGCGAGTTTCAGACTCAGACCGAACTGCGTCTGGGCAATCCGAAAACCGACGAACTACCGGTTCTGGCGTTTTTCTACAGCGATCAACGCGGTTTGAACGATGCCATGGCCAATCAGCGCGACTACAAAGCCAAGACCGGCAAGGATCGCAACATCATCAAGATCGACTTCCCGAAAACCCCGGTCGCCAAGGCCAGCTTCTCCTGTGTCCAGACCGCGACGCCGACTGCACCGAAGTTCTGTGACAAGTACATCGAGTCCAGCACCTGGGTACAGCGTCCCGATCCGGAACTCGGGCCGAACACCTGGTCGCTGCAAGTGGTGCCGACCGCGTGCGGCCGGGCGATCAAGGATGACCAGACCGACCGCATGTTTGCCGAGTTGTACAACAAGCACAAAGACGATCAGCAATGGCGGCAGTACAGCGTCAATGGCGGCTCGCTGCGTCGGCAGATGGTCTGTCACCTGGCGGCGACGTTCGATGGCAAACCGGTGAGGAACAAGCCTGAATGGAACCTGGAGCCGGCACGACCATACGTTGACCAAGCCACAGCGGTAGCAAAACACTGCAATCCGTACTGAGCCATTTGCTTGAGGGCAATTCTCCAATGTGGGAGCTGGCCTGCCAGCGATAACGATCGAACAGTCAACATCGATGTTGAATGTCGCACCGCTATCGCCAGCAGGCTGGCTCCCACAGGGGATATTGGTTGGCTGGAGGTTTGAAACAGGCATAAAAAACGGCCCGAAGGCCGTTTTTTATTGTCAGAAAAACCCAAAAGTATTGAAAGTCGATGTTTAGTGCTGATCATTATTCGTGTTGTTTGAGCAATCAGAATAAGCGCTGACTGCTGATAGTGAATGGATATTAAAACCTGTTGTTTCTGACAGGTGCGAAGCTGTTCTCATCATGGATATATTCAAGCTCTGATTTTTAACAAGGAGAGCAGGTATGACCAGGGCTGAGTTGAAGGATTATCTGGAGAACAAGATTAATGAAAAAGCTCAAATCATTCTGAATGAGGACATGGTTCACGACGGTGCTGCGTTGGGAGAGATGCGGATCTACTTTTGCTTTCGCAGGATTCTCAATAAGAAGGCAACCCTTGAGGACATCGGTGTTCTTCATGCAATGAACAACGTGCTGCAGACACTTGGTGTTCTTTCTTCGAAAGAGACGCTCCGCTCAAAAGTTGAAAGATGACTTCAAAGAGCTTTCAGACTTGATCGTCATCGATAGACGGCTGGCTGCTGCTAAGTTGCTCTGTTATCAGGGAGCCATAGCGAGCTCTCAAAACAATGTAAAAGTGAGATTTTAATATGGACGAGATGGAAGTGAGAGTGAAGAGAATTGTTGCGGAGCAGTTGGGAGTGCTGGATAGGGATTTTAAAAATTCTTCCAGCTTTATAGATGATTTGGGCGCGGACTCCTTGGATACTGTTGAATTAATCATGGCACTTGAAGATGAGTTTGGAATGGAAATTCCGGATGAGCAGGCCGAAAAAATCGCTACTGTGCAGCAGGCTATTGATTATGTTCGTTTGCATGCTAATGCCTGAAGGGAGGTTTACGATAGACAAAAAAAAGGCCCGAAGGCCGTTTTTTTGTTCAGCGAAATCCATCAACCGCCGAGGTATGCCTCGCGTACTTTCGGGTCGGTCAGCAGTGCTTCACCAGTGCCTTGCATCACCACCCGGCCGTTCTCCAGAACGTAGGCGCGGTCGGCGATTTTCAGCGCCTGGTTGGCGTTCTGCTCGACCAGGAACACGGTCACACCGTCCTTGCGCAGCTGTTCGATGATGTCGAAGATCTGCTGGATGATGATCGGTGCCAGACCCAGCGATGGCTCGTCGAGAAGCAGCAGTTTCGGTTTGCTCATCAGCGCACGGCCGATGGCGAGCATTTGCTGTTCGCCACCGGACATGGTGCCGCCGCGTTGGGCGAAGCGTTCTTTCAGGCGTGGGAAAAGTTCGAGAACCTTGTCCATCTGTTCCTGATAGTCGCCCTTGTCGGTGAAGAATCCGCCCATGGCGAGGTTCTCTTCCACGGTCAGACGGGCAAACACCCGACGACCTTCCGGCACCACCGCAATGCTTTTGCGCATGATCACCGACGAGTCCTGACCGACCAGTTCCTCACCCATGTAACGGATGCTGCCGCTGTGGGCTTGCGGCGAACCGCAGAGCGTCATCAGCAGCGTGGACTTGCCGGCACCGTTGGCGCCGATCAGGGTGACGATTTCGCCCTGATTGATCTCGACGTTGACGCTGTGCAGGGCCTGGATCTTGCCGTAGAAGGTGGAAACGTTTTCGAATTGCAGCATTTACGCTTCCCCCAGGTAGGCTTTGATCACTTCAGGATTGTCGCGGATCTGATCCGGCGTGCCGTCGGCCAGAGGCGTGCCCTGGTTGATCACGACGATGTGGTCGGAAATGCTCATGACCAGTTTCATGTCGTGTTCGATCAACAGCACGGTCACGTTGTGTTCTTCGCGCAGCACACTGATCAGCGCCTTGAGGTCTTCGGTTTCCTTCGGGTTCAGACCGGCAGCCGGTTCGTCGAGCATGAGGATGCGCGGACGCGTCATCATGCAGCGGGCGATTTCCAGACGCCGTTGCTGACCGTAGGCCAGGGTGCCGGCGGTACGGTTGGCGAACTCTTTCAGATTGACCTTTTCCAGCCAGTATTCGGCAAACTCCATGGCCTCGCGTTCGCTTTTGCGGAACGACGGGGTCTTGAACAGACCGGCCAGGAAGTTGGTGTTCAGGTGACGGTGCTGAGCGATCAACAGGTTCTCGACCGCCGTCATGTCCTTGAACAACCGCACGTTCTGAAAGGTGCGCACCACGCCTTTGAGGGCGATCTTGTGCCCCGGCAGGCCTTGAATCGGCTCGCCGTCCAGGAGGATGGTGCCGCCCGATGGCTGGTAGAAACCGGTCAGGCAGTTGAACACGGTGGTCTTGCCCGCGCCGTTCGGCCCGATCAGTGCAACCACCTGCTTTTCCTTCACGGTCAGGGCCACGCCGTTGACCGCCAGCAAACCGCCGAAGCGCATGCTCAGGTTTTCAACTTTAAGAATCTCGCGGCTCATTTTCGCAACTCCATATGTGGGCGTTGCATCGGCAGCAGACCTTGAGGACGCCAGATCATCATCAATACCATCAGGGCACCGAACATCAACATGCGGTACTCACTGAACTCACGCATCATTTCCGGCAGCAGGATCATCACCACGGCGGCGAGAATCACGCCCAGTTGCGAGCCCATGCCACCCAGCACGACGATGGCGAGAATGATCGCCGACTCGATGAAGGTGAACGACTCCGGAGTCACCAGCCCCTGACGGGCGGCGAAGAAGCTGCCGGCGAAACCGGCGAAGCTTGCACCGAGGGTGAAGGCCGACAGTTTGATGATCGTAGGATTGAGGCCCAGTGCACGGCAGGCGATTTCGTCTTCACGCAGTGCTTCCCACGCACGGCCGATTGGCATGCGCAGCAGACGGTTGATGACGAACAGCGCAGCCAGCGCCAGCAACAGCGCAACCAGGTAAAGGAAAATCACCTTGTTGATCGAGTTGTATTGCAGACCGAAGTATTCGTGGAACGTCTGCATGCCTTCCGCAGCTTTACGCTCGAAAGTCAGGCCGAAGAACGTCGGTTTCTCGATGTTGCTGATACCGTTCGGACCGCCCGTGATATCGGTCAGGTTACGCAGGAACAGACGGATGATCTCGCCGAAACCGAGGGTCACAATCGCCAGATAGTCACCACGCAGACGTAATACCGGGAAGCCCAGCAGGAAGCCGAACGTCGCCGCCATCAGGCCGGCAATCGGCAGGCAGATCCAGAAGCTCAAGCCGTAGTAGTGCGACAACAGCGCGTAGCTGTAAGCGCCGACGGCGTAGAAGCCGACATAACCGAGGTCGAGCAGGCCGGCCAGACCGACCACGATGTTCAGGCCGAGGCCGAGCATCACGTAGATCAGGATCAGCGTTGCGATATCCACCGCACCACGCGAGCCGAAGAACGGCCACACCAGCGCACCCACGATCAGCGCGATGATGAAGTAGCGTTGCGTGGTCGGCAGGGTCAGGAAGTTACTGGCCTTGGCCGGGATCAACGGCAGTCCCGGCGAGGATTTCCACGCCTTGCTGATCTGCTGGTTGAACAGCACCCGCAGGAACATCAGCACCGAGCAGATGGCGATGGTCGCCAGAATGGTCGGGCTGGTGTTGTGCACTTCCAGGTTGATGCCGACGATGGTCAGTTTCAGACCGAGTACCGGGTAGGCCACGGCCCACACCAGCAAGGCACTGAACAGTGCCTGTTTAAGATTCCTAGTCATACTTTCTCAACCTCCGGACGGCCCAGAATGCCGGTCGGACGGAACAACAGCACCAGAACCAACAAGCCGAAAGCCACGACGTCCTTGTACTGGTCGCCGAAGATATCCGCACCAAAGGCTTCCGCCACCCCAAGCACCAACCCGCCGAGCATGGCGCCGGGGATGCTGCCGATGCCGCCGAGTACCGCAGCGGTGAAGGCTTTGAGGCCGACGAGGAAACCGGCGTTCGGGTTGATCACACCGTATTGCATGCTCAGCAGCACAGCAGCAACGGCCGCCAGCGCAGCACCAATGACGAAGGTCAGGGCGATGATGTTGTTGGTATTGATGCCGAGCAGGTTGGCCATCTTGATGTCTTCGGCGCAGGCGCGGCAGGCGCGACCCAGACGAGAGCGAGAGATGAACAACGTCAGGCCGAGCATGGCGATCAGAGTCACCACGAACACCACGATCTGCATGTAGGAAATCAGCACTTCATGTGCGCCACCTGGCCCGAAGGAGATGTTGCCGGGGATCAGGTTGGGGATGGATTTGTCCTTGGAGTCTTGCGCGAGCAGAACCGTGTTCTGCAAGAAGATCGACATACCGATGGCGGAAATCAGCGGGATCAGACGGTTGCTGCCGCGCAGGGGGCGGTAGGCGATCCGTTCGATGCTGTAACCATAGGAACTGGTGACGACGATGCTGGCGATGAACGCGGCGGTCATCAACAGCGGAACACTGTCGAGGCCCATCATGGTCAGCCCGGCGATGGCGATGAACGCCACGTAGGAACCGATCATGTACACCTCGCCGTGGGCGAAGTTGATCATTCCAATGATGCCGTAAACCATCGTATAGCCGATGGCGATCAAGGCATACGTGCTGCCAATGGTCAGACCATTAACCAGCTGCTGGAAGAAGTGATAGATGTCAGGCATTACAACGCTCCTAAAAACCTGATACGCATTTCACTGGTGGAGTCATTTTCCCGCCCGGCCCCGTGGATCTATATCCACTTCGAATCCGGGTTTTGCCAGCGAACCGCTGATGACGGTTTTGAGATTTTCAGGTGGGGAGACTGGCGGATCACGCCAGCGCGGCCCATACATTCGTAAAACAAAGCCCACGGCACGCCGTGGGCTTTATTGGCAGTCAGTCAGGCCGGGCCTTACTGAGGCGAAACTTCAGTTTTTGGTTTGCCGAAGTGCCACTCGTAAACCACAAATTTGAAGTCTTTCAGGTCGCCCTTGGCGTCGAAGCTCAGGTCGCCGGTAGGGGTCTTGAAGGAGCCTGCGTGGATGGCGGCAGCCACTTTCGCAGCGTCTTCGCTCTTGGCTGCTTCAATACCGCCGGCAATCACTTCAACAGCCGAGTAGGAAGGGAACACGAACGGGCCGCTCGGGTCTTCTTTCTTCGCCTTGAATGCATCAGCCAGAGCAACGTTGGCCGGGTCCTGGTCGAAGGATTTCGGCAGGGTTACCAGCAGGCCTTCGGAAGCGTCCTTGGCAATCTGCGAGATGGAGTCGTTACCCACGCCTTCCGGACCCATGAACTTGGCTTTCAGGCCTTTTTCAGCCGATTGACGCAGGATCAGACCCAGCTCCGGGTGGTAGCCGCCGTAGTAGACGAAGTCGACGTTGGCTTGCTTGAGCTTGGCGATGATCGAGGAGAAGTCCTTGTCGCCGGCGTTGATGCCTTCGAACACAGCGACTTTCACGCCATCTTTTTCCAGAGTCGATTTGACTGCGGTGGCGATGCCTTCACCGTATTGCTGTTTGTCGTGCAGAACAGCGACGACTTTCGGCTTCACGAACTTGGCGATGTAGTTACCGGCGGCAGGGCCCTGGGCGCTGTCCAGACCGATAGTACGGAAGATCATTTTGTATCCACGGGCGGTGATGTCCGGGCTGGTGGCAGCCGGGGTGATCATGATCACGCCTTCGTCTTCGTAGATGTCCGAAGCCGGTTGAGTGGAGCTGGAGCACAGGTGACCGACCACGAACTTGACGCCGTCGTTGACGACCTTGTTCGCTACGGCTACGGCTTGTTTCGGATCGCAGGCATCGTCGTATTCAACGGCTTCGAGTTTCTTGCCGTCGACGCCGCCCTTGGCGTTGATCTGTTCAATGGCCATGCGTGCGCCACTGAACTGCATGTCGCCGTATTGGGCTACTGGGCCGGTTTTAGGGCCGGCAATACCGATCTTGATGGTGTCAGCTGCGAACGAATGGCTGGCAACCCCGGCCAGAACCATAGCGGCAAACAGTTTGGAAATCTGCTTAGTAGCCTTAGTCATAGTGCTCCACTCTTACTGTTGTATTTTTTTTGAGTTCTGGCGCCGTAGCAGCAAGAACCGGGACAGATATCTTTGCGATACCCTCCGGAAATGCCCCCGGCAACTGTACCGGTACAGTGTAGAGCGCCGGTTGTCAGCCTGGGAAGCGGGCGCCGAGGGGCAAAACTTGGGGGTGTCGCATTTTTGAATGAAAAAGACAGAATTGCGGCGGGGCGTTCGTGGGTATATATCCCAATCAGCAGCATTCCTTGGCGTTCCTGCTCTTTTCGTTCGGTAAAGCCATTTGCAACCGGGTTTTTCTGGCGGACCACCGACGTTATCATTCGCGTCGATTTCTTTTCCGGACAGCTCCCATGAATCAAGAACCTAGCACCCTCTATGCCAAGCTGCTTGGTGAAACCGCATCTATTACCTGGAAGGAGCTGGAACCGTTCTTTGCCAAGGGTGCCCTATTGTGGGTCGACCCAAGCCTTGATTTGATCGCTGCCGCCGAGGCCGTGGCGTCGGACGAAGGCGAGAAAGTCGCCGCCTGGCTGGCCGAAGACAAACTTGGCAAGCTGTCTGAAACGCGGGCACTGGATCTTTTCGAGCGCGATCCGCAGATGTGGGCAGTGGTAGTTAGGCCGTGGATTCTGGTCCAGGAAAGGGCAGTCGCTGAAAGTGATGCACCTTGATGGTGCGAGCGCTTGCCGGAGAAAAGTGTGTAGCCGAGTAGCGTGATGGCACGTTGCCGTAGAGAAACACCACAGGCGCGGGTGGCATCACGGTGACGTAAACGTAACGGGAACAGTTTATTGAGCAGCCGTCGGGCTGCTTAATTGTTTCTGGATGTTGGAAATGTCAGTTTTGTATTGCTTTGAAGGGCCTCATCGCTGGCAAGCCAGCTCCCACAGTATTTGTGCCGAACACAGCATTAGTGATCGACGCAAAACCTGTGGGAGCTGGCTTGCCAGCGATTGGGGCGACTCGGTTCCGGATCAGACCGTGAACGACTTCCCAGTATGGTTATTCAGCGAAATAACCTTGGTCTTGCCGATCCGGTGACGGTAGATCTCGCGCAGGTACTTGATCGACTTCTTAACGCAATCGCGCGACAGGCGAATGTCGTTGATCGAAACAAACTTCTCTTTGTCGTTGATCAGCTCGCGGTATTTCTTCTCGTACATCGGTTTGATCGCGTACCAGTTGGTATCGAGGATCTTCGCCGGGTTCTCGAACTCAGGATTTGTATTGCCTGGACGGACCTCGTCGCGAGCAGGCTCACTCCTACAGTGAAATGCGTTCCCCTGTAGGAGTGAGCCTGCTCGCGATTGCCATGACGCGGTCTTCGGTCAGACCGTGAACGACTTGCCAGTATGGTTATTCAGCGAAATAACCTTGGTCTTGCCGATCCGGTGACGGTAGATCTCGCGCAGGTACTTGATCGACTTCTTAACGCAATCGCGCGACAGGCGAATGTCGTTGATCGAAACAAACTTCTCTTTGTCGTTGATCAGCTCGCGGTACTTCTTCTCGTACATCGGTTTGATCGCATACCAGTTGGTATCGAGGATCTTCGCCGGGTTCTCGAACTCATTCAGCAAGTCGTCGATACGGTCTTCGTCGAATTCTTCGTTGATGATGAAGTCGAGGATCGAGTTGTCCAGCGTGTCATCGAAGCGGTACGGGTTCTTCGCGAAGCAGCGCTTGATGAAGGCCACGATCAGCGTCAGGAAGTCGTCCGACAGGCACGGGCTCTTGGCGATCAGCGTGGTCAGCGACAGGTTGGCCGAGGCGCCGATCACCAGTGCGTAACGCTTTAGCGTGGTGTTGGGGAACAGGCTGTTGAGGTGAGTTTTCAACCGGTTCAGGTCCATGTACGACAGCTTGTAATCCTTCGGCAGCGAAACAATCGACACCACCGACGAGCAGTTCTTGAAGAAGTGCAGGTCGTGCAGCGCCGCCGCGTCGTAACCGGAATTCTTGTACTGCTCCAGCGACGCACGATAACGCTTGGATTCGATCGGCAGCAGGCTGATGCCTTCGATAGCCTGTGTCACTTTGTTGAAGTGCGGCAGGTCAATCGAACGGAAGAACAGGTCGTCGATGTTCAGACGCTGCGGCTCTTTGTCGAACACCTTGAACTTGTCGCTGCTCGGCGGCGGCGTTTCCGGCACTACCGATTCGGCGTAAGCAATCGCTACCGGGCCGGCCAGACTCATGAACAGGTCATTGGCATCCAGGCGAATGGTTTCGCCGATGTCGATCCCGGCGCGGCGGAAATAGTTCTGGTCGTAGTCAGTCGTGACTGCCTGCGCCGTCAGAATGTTGAAGATTTGCTGCGAGATGTACTGGTTGGCGTGCTTCTCCATCGCATTGACATCAAT
>NZ_JBIUXX010000035.1:60649-62580 GCF_044744235.1 Pseudomonas sp. NPDC087346 | reverse complement strand
GTTTGATCTGGGCCAGTACGTCGAGCACCATCTGGTCTTTACCACAGGTATCGAGCTGGAATTCCTGCATGATCGGCGCGGCGTCCTGATCAGGGTTGTAACGATAAACGCTGACTTGCAACATGGCGGCCACCCTTAATAAGTCCGAATCTTAGGTTCAAAAGTCGGAACAGTCTTCGGCGAGAAGTTCACGGCACGCTTGGTGACGCGCTTGTCACCCGGGAAGTACAGGGTGTGGCACAGCCAGTTTTCGTCGTCACGATCTTCGAAGTCTTCACGGGCGTGAGCACCGCGGGACTCTTTACGAACTTCGGCGGCGATGGCGGTAGCTTCAGCCACTTCCAGCAGGTTTTGCAGTTCCAGAGCTTCGATACGCGCGGTGTTGAACGCCTGCGACTTATCGTTGATCTTGACGTTGGCGATGCGCGTACGCAGGTCGGCCAGCTGGGCAATACCCTTCTGCATGTATTCGCCAGTACGGAATACACCGAAGTAGTTCTGCATGCAGCTTTGCAGCTCGCGACGCAGGGTTGCCACGTCTTCACCGTCGGTACGGCTGTTCAGCGCGTTCAAACGCGACAGAGCAGCGTCGATGTCGGCTTCGGTAGCGTCGTCGTATTCGATGCCGTCGGTCAGTGCTTTTTCCAGGTGCAGGCCGGCAGCGCGGCCGAATACCACCAGGTCGAGCAGCGAGTTGCCGCCCAGACGGTTGGCACCGTGAACCGATACGCAAGCCACTTCGCCTACTGCGAACAGACCATGAATGATCTCGTCCACGCCTTCAGCGTTCTGGGTGATCGCCTGACCATGAATGTTGGTCGGAACACCGCCCATCATATAGTGGCAAGTCGGAACAACCGGAACCGGAGCAACAACCGGGTCAACGTGTGCAAATGTCTTCGACAGTTCGCAGATGCCTGGCAGACGGCTGTGCAGCACTTCCTCGCCCAGGTGGTCGAGTTTGAGCATTACGTGGTCGCCATTCGGACCGCAACCGTTGCCGGCGATGATTTCTTTAACCATCGAACGGGCAACCACGTCACGACCGGCAAGGTCTTTGGCGTTCGGAGCATAACGCTCCATGAAACGCTCGCCGTGCTTGTTGATCAGGTATCCACCTTCACCACGGCAACCTTCTGTAACCAGTACACCGGCACCGGCGATGCCGGTCGGGTGGAACTGCCACATTTCAATGTCTTGTACCGGTACGCCAGCACGCAGAGCCATGCCGACGCCGTCACCGGTGTTGATCAGGGCGTTGGTGGTGGAAGCGTAGATACGACCTGCACCGCCGGTAGCCAATACGGTGGCCTTGGCGCGGATGTAGGTGGTTTCGCCGGTTTCGATGCAGATTGCAATCACACCGACGAACGCGCCGTCCTGGTTTTTCACCAGATCGACAGCGTAGTACTCGTTCAGGAACACGGTACCGGCTTTCAGGTTGCCCTGATAAAGGGTGTGCAGCAGCGCGTGACCGGTACGGTCGGATGCGGCGCAAGTACGTGCAGCCTGCCCGCCTTTACCGTAATCCTTCGACTGACCGCCGAATGGACGCTGGTAGATACGGCCCTGTTCGGTACGCGAGAACGGCATACCCATGTGGTCCAGCTCGTAAACGGCAGCCGGGCCTTCCTGACACATGTATTCGATAGCGTCCTGGTCACCGATGTAGTCGGAACCCTTGACGGTATCGTACATGTGCCAGCGCCAGTCATCGTTAGGATCGGCGGAAGCGATGGCACAGGTGATGCCGCCCTGGGCGGATACAGTGTGCGAACGGGTTGGGAAAACCTTGGTGATCACGGCAGTCTTGTGACCGCCCTGTGCCAGTTGCAGCGCAGCGCGCATGCCGTGAGATTCTAGATCTTTATTGATTGGTTTTTTTTAATTGTTTTGATTGTTTGGCATTTCTCTGTTTTCGCAGTTTATTT
>NZ_JBIUXX010000035.1:33711-60639 GCF_044744235.1 Pseudomonas sp. NPDC087346 | reverse complement strand
CGAAAGATATCGTTGGAATGTTAGCCATGACTCAGATACCCCAGAGAAGCTGCACACCCCCGAAGAAGTAAGCGAACATCGCAACGCCGCATACTGCCTGGAAAAGGAAACGTATTGCAGTCGCGGACTTGCCGAACGCCATTGGCGTCAGGTAGTCGGTCGCGATGGTCCACATGCCGACCCAGGCGTGAGCGCCGAGGGCAACGAGGGCCAGGAGACTGAAAATACGCATCCAGTTGTTGGCGAACAGTTCATGCCATTGGGCGTAGCCGAGACCCGGGTGGGCGACGACGTATCCGATCAGGAAAATGAAGTAAGCCGCGAGAACGACCGCAGACACACGTTGCGCCATCCAGTCATAGAGGCCCGAACGCGACAGGTTTGTGACGTTAGTTACCATATCCAAACTCCTGCCAGAACGATTACCACCACGGAAACGGCGATAACGATTTTCGAGCCCAGTTTGCCGCCTTCCAGCGTCTCACCGATGCCCATGTCCATGATCAAATGGCGCACACCGGCTACCAGGTGATACAGCAGAGCGGACAGGATGCCCCAAATCACTAGCTTGGCTAGCGGACTGGTCAGACACGCTTTCACCTGACCGAAGCCTTCCTCGGAGCTCAGCGACTTGTCCAATGCGTAAAGCATGATGGCCAGGCTGACAAAGAGGATGACACCGGAGATACGGTGAAGAATGGACGTGTAAGCAGTGACTGGGAGTTTGATGGTCCTTAGGTCTAGGTTTACAGGTCGTTGGCTTTTCACGGCTTTTTTTTCACACTGAAGAGCCCCTAACAATCAGGGCAAAGTTGTTGGGGAGTGCACTGGTCAGGTAACCACCACCCAGGGATGCGACCCCCAATGAAAGCAAGCCCAAAAGCCCTTGGCGGTCGGTGGCCGAGTATAGACAGTTAGGCTACTAATGACAACGCGTTCACCTACCCCCAATAGCTGATTGCGCAAGTCGCATAAAAGGCGTAAATGGCAGTCAATTTCGAGGAAAAAGTGCGCTTAAAGCCTTCTGGAGCAAGACTTTAGGCAAATTGACATTCGAATTTATCTCACTATAGTGGTGCGGGCCCTGCGTGGGGGGTCTGTCTGATGGTTCAAGCATAAATAGGAGGCCACATGGCTGACAAAAAAGCGCAGTTGATCATCGAGGGCGCAGCCCCCGTCGAGCTGCCCATTTTAACCGGCACCGTTGGTCCCGATGTTATTGATGTTCGGGGCCTGACGGCCACGGGCCGCTTCACTTTCGACCCGGGTTTCATGTCGACCGCTTCGTGCGAATCGAAGATCACCTATATCGACGGCGACAACGGCATTCTGTTGCATCGCGGCTACCCGATCGAACAACTGGCTGAAAAGTCGGACTACCTGGAAACCTGCTACCTGCTTCTGAACGGCGAATTGCCGACCGCAGAACAGAAAGCCCAGTTCGTCAGCACCGTGAAGAACCACACCATGGTTCACGAGCAGTTGAAGACCTTCTTCAACGGCTTCCGTCGCGACGCCCACCCAATGGCCGTCATGTGCGGTGTAGTCGGCGCCCTCTCGGCCTTCTACCACGACTCCCTCGACATCAATAACCCGCAGCATCGCGAAATTTCCGCGATCCGTCTGGTTGCCAAGATGCCGACTCTGGCTGCAATGGTTTACAAGTACTCCATGGGTCAACCCATGATGTACCCGCGCAACGACCTGACGTACGCGGAAAACTTCCTGCACATGATGTTCAACACCCCGTGCGAGATCAAACCGATCAGCCCGGTACTCGCCAAGGCCATGGACCGGATCTTCATCCTCCATGCAGACCACGAGCAGAACGCTTCGACCTCCACCGTGCGTCTGGCCGGCTCTTCGGGTGCCAACCCGTTTGCCTGTATCGCCGCCGGTATCGCCGCACTGTGGGGCCCTGCCCACGGCGGTGCGAACGAAGCCGTGCTGACCATGCTTGACGAGATTGGCGATGTTTCGAACATCGACAAGTTCATCGCCAAGGCCAAGGACAAGAACGACCCGTTCAAACTGATGGGCTTCGGTCACCGGGTTTACAAAAACCGCGACCCACGCGCCACCGTGATGAAGCAGACCTGCGACGAAGTGTTGAAGGAACTGGGGATCAACAACGATCCGCAACTCGAACTGGCCATGCGCCTGGAAGAGATCGCGCTGACCGACCCGTACTTCATCGAACGCTCGCTGTACCCGAACGTCGACTTCTACTCGGGGATCATCCTCAAGGCGATCGGCATTCCGACCAGCATGTTCACCGTGATCTTCGCTCTGGCACGTACTGTAGGCTGGATTTCGCACTGGAAAGAAATGCTCTCCAGCCCGTACAAGATCGGCCGTCCGCGCCAGTTGTACACCGGCTATGAGTCGCGTGATATCTCCAAGCTGGAAGACCGCAAATAAGACCTGTCTTGCGATAATGTCTTGAGTTGTATCGGGAACGGCCTCTATTTATATGGAGGCCGTTTTTGTTTGTGGCTTTTGCGGGTTTGGGTTTGGGTTTGGGTTTGGGTTTATATCCGTTTTTTTGGTAGCGGCTGCTGGCGGTTTCGCTTTTACAGCGAGTCACCTTTTCCAAACGCCGAAAAGGTAACCCAAAAGGCTTTGCCCCGGCGTACGGCACTTCGCTGAGGCTCAGTGTTCCCTCGCTACGGCGTCCATCAGGGGGCATCGCCTACGGTTTGCTTCGCTGCACCTCCTCTCGATGTATGCGGCTTCGCCGCACGGCGCTGCGCGCCTACCCCTGATGAACACCTACGCTCGGCCTGCCGAAGGGCTGAAGATCAAAAACCACATCAAAAGCCACAGCCACAGCCGGATCAAAAGATCGCAGCGTGCCGCAGCTCCTACATGGGGATTGGGTGCATTCAATTAAAATTGGTCGGCTGTCAGGCCGCCATCGCGAGCAGGCTCACTCCTACAGAAGAGCAAAAGCCAACCGCGTGCTTTTCACCACTCAACAGGATGAGCGTTAGCTCGACAGCAGCTTTTGATCTGAGGGCCCGTCGGCAGGCTGAGTGGAGGGATTTATCCGGGGGTGGGCGCGTAGCGCCGTTTGGCGCAGCCAAATGCATCGAGAGGAGGTGCAGCGAAGCAAACCGTAGGCGATGCCCCCGGATGAAACCCGGAGCGAAGGAACCCCGAGCCCCAGCGAGCGGGCCGAACGTCAGGGCACAGACCTTTTGGTTACTTTTGGGGCGTTTGCCAAAAGTGACCCGCCGTAAGGGCGGAACCCTAAGCAGCCATCACCGCAGCAACGGATATACACCCAAAAAAAATGCCCCGATCCAAAGACCGGGGCATCCACTTACAACTCACAACTCCAAGCGGCTCTTAGTGCGACACCGCCCCACTAGCCCCCAAACCCGTCTGCGAACGCACAAACTGCGGGAAGAACAACGCCCGCTCTTTGTCCGCCGCCGCCGACTTGTCAGTAATCGAGAAGAACCAGATCCCGACAAACGCAATAATCATCGAGAACAGCGCCGGATACTCGTAAGGGAAGATCGCTTTCTCATGATGCAGAATCTGCACCCAAATGGTCGGACCAAGCACCATCAGGCCCACCGCACTGATCAACCCCAACCAGCCGCCAATCATCGCGCCACGAGTCGTCAGCTTCTTCCAGTACATCGAAAGCAGCAGCACCGGGAAGTTACAGCTCGCCGCGATGGAGAACGCCAGGCCAACCATGAACGCAATATTCTGGCTTTCGAACAGGATGCCCAGGCCGATAGCCAGCACGCCCAACGCAACGGTAGTGATCTTCGAAACGCGAATCTCATCCTTGTCGTTGGCCTTGCCCTTCTTGATCACACTGGCATACAGGTCGTGAGACACCGCCGAAGCACCGGCCAGCGTCAGGCCTGCCACAACGGCCAGAATGGTCGCGAACGCCACTGCCGAGATGAAGCCCAGGAAGATACTGCCGCCCACTGCGTCAGCCAGATGCACCGCCGCCATGTTGTTGCCGCCGAGCAGAGCGCCCGCCGCATCCTTGAAGTCCGGATTAGTGCTGACCAGGAGGATCGCGCCAAAACCGATGATGAAAGTAAGAATGTAGAAGTAGCCAATGAAGCCGGTTGCGTACAGCACGCTCTTGCGCGCTTCTTTTGCGTCACTCACGGTGAAGAAGCGCATCAGGATGTGTGGCAGGCCAGCAGTACCGAACATCAACGCCAGACCGAGGGAGAACGCCGAAATCGGATCTTTCACCAGACCGCCCGGGCTCATGATCGCTTCACCTTTAGGGTGAACCTTGATCGCTTCCGAGAACAGCATGTTGAAGTCGAAGTTGACGTGCTTCATCACCATCAGCGCCATGAACGATGCGCCGGACAGCAACAGCACAGCCTTGATGATCTGTACCCAGGTGGTCGCCAGCATGCCGCCGAACAACACGTACATGCACATCAGGATGCCGACCAGAATTACCGCAACGTAGTAGTCGAGGCCGAACAGCAGCTGGATCAGTTTGCCGGCACCGACCATTTGCGCGATCAGGTAGAACGCCACCACCACCAGCGAACCGCAGGCAGACAGGGTGCGAATCTGGGTTTGCCCGAGGCGGTAGGACGCCACGTCGGCAAAGGTGTATTTACCCAGGTTACGCAGACGTTCGGCGATCAGGAACAGAATGATCGGCCAGCCCACCAGGAAGCCGATCGAATAGATCAGGCCGTCGTAGCCGGAGGTGAACACCAGCGCGGAAATCCCCAGGAAAGACGCCGCCGACATGTAGTCACCGGCAATTGCCAGACCGTTCTGGAAACCGGTGATTTTGCCGCCCGCTGCATAGTAGTCGGCGGCCGATTTGTTGCGCTTGGACGCCCAATAAGTGATGCACAGGGTCGCGCCGACGAACACCACGAACATGGCGATCGCGGCGACGTTGAGCGGTTGTTTGTGGACTTCGCCGGTCAGGGCGTCAGCGGCCCAGACTGCCGGAGCGAACGCTGAGATGCTCAAAAGAGCCAGTAGACGCCGGATCATTGCTGAGCCTCCTTGAGAATCGCATTGTTCAGGTCGTCAAACTCGCCATTGGCGCGGCGTACATAAATAGCGGTCAGGATGAAGGCAGAGATGATCAATCCGACACCGATCGGGATACCCCAGGTAATCGATGAACCAGGACTGATCTTCGCCCCGAGCACTTGCGGCCCGTAAGCGATCAGAAGGATGAATGCAGAGTAAAGCCCTAGCATGATCGCCGAGAGAATCCAGGCGAATCGTTCCCTTTTACTAACCAGCTCCTTGAAGCGCGGGCTGTTTTGAATCGAGAGGTAAATGCTGTCGTTCATTGTTTTTATCCTCGCAGCACAGATTATTGTTGGAACATATCCACTGTATGCGGCTGCGGAACAGGTTCCAGACGACCTTAGTATTAGAACGACATGACACTTTCGCCAATTTTCAGCACATATAAATAAAAGTAGGAGCGAGCCTGCTCGCGATAGCGGTCTTCCAGTCGGTTGAGATATCGACTGACAAGACGCCATCGCGAGCAGGCTCGCTCCTACAGGGGTACGGCGGTGTGGGGATTATTTGGTCCAGTCAGCTACGCGATCCGGGTGCTTGGCAACCCAATCCTTGGCCGCCGCTTCTGGCTTGGCGCCGTCCTGGATGGCCAGCATGACTTCGCCGATTTCATCCTTCGAAGCCCACTGGAAGTTTTTCAGGAACTTGGCCACTTCCGGTGCCTTGGCGTCCAGTTCCTTGCTGCCGATGCTGTTCACGGTTTCAGCCGCGCCGTATACGCCTTTCGGGTCGTCGAGGAAACGCAGTTTCCACTTGGCGAACATCCAGTGCGGCACCCAACCGGTGACGGCGATGGATTCGTTTTTCTTCTCGGCACGGGTCAGCTCGGCAATCATGCCGGCGCCGGAACTGGCTTTGAGCGAGTATTTGTCCAGGCCGTAATCCTTGATCGCCTGATCAGTCTTGAGCATCACACCGGAACCGGCGTCGATGCCGACGATGCGATTCTTGAAGCTGTCATCGGTTTTCAGGTCTTCAATCGATTTGGCTTTTACATACTCCGGCACGATCAGGCCGATTTTCGCATCCTTGAAGTTCGGGCCGTAATCGACGACCAGATCCTTGTTCTTCGCCCAGTATTCGCCATGGGTGACTGGCAACCACGCCGAGAGCATGGCGTCGAGTTTGCCGGTGGCCACGCCCTGCCACATGATGCCGGTGGCGACGGCTTGCAGTTTCACGTCGTAGCCGAGTTTCTGTTTGATCACTTCGGCGGCTACGTGGGTAGTCGCGACGCTGTCGGACCAGCCGTCAACGTAACCGATGTTCAGGGTCTGTTTTTCAGCGCTGGCAAATGTGGAACTCATCGCAAGTACCAGTGCGGCACCTGCGCCTAAAAGTCGTCGCATCTTCATCGTTACTTCCCCGAAATGCTGCGCCCGACGGGTGCCGGACGACGTCAACGTATTGTTATGGTGCACAGCGCCCATCACGCCCGACCGCAAACTCGCATGAACATCAACGCGATCGAGCAACGAGGGTGCTGACGCTTTCGATCATCAACCTCACGCCCTCGGCGACCTGCTCTGTCAGCGACCTCAAGCCATCGAGAAACGACATCAGAAGGCCATTAATCGCGTCCGAATAAATGGCGCCAGACAATCCGCCCGAACTTTGCATGTCAAAATCATGCGGGCCACCAACCCCTCTATAAATGCAGGTAACATGCGTCGCTTTGCAGCCACTCGGCCTGACCATGTCCGCGACTTCCCGCTTCCCGCTCCTGCCCTATTTCTTTGCATGCCTGCTTGGCCTGTTTGCCCTTGGCGGCTTCTGGTATGGCCTCGGCAAACCGGTGATCCTGCCGGATGCCGCGACCCCGACGCACAAACTGCAATGCGCCTCCTACACGCCGTTCGATAAGGATCAGTCGCCGTTCGACGTGCCGTTCAAACTGCGCCCGGAGCGCATGGACGCCGACCTCGCGCTGCTGGCAACGCGCTTCGAATGCATCCGCACCTACTCGATGACCGGCCTCGAAGCATTGCCGGATCTGGCGCGCAAACACGGTCTGAAATTGATGATCGGCGCGTGGGTCAACAGCAACCCGGTGGACACCGAAAAAGAAGTCGATCTGCTGATTGCTTCGGCCAACGCCAACCCGGATGTGGTCAGCGCGGTGATCGTCGGCAACGAAGCGTTGCTGCGCAAGGAAGTCACCGGCGCACAACTGGCCAAGCTGATCTACAAGGTCAAAAGCCAGATCAAGCAACCGGTCACATATGCCGATGTCTGGGAGTTCTGGCTCAAACATCCGGAAGTCGCGCCAGCGGTGGACTTCCTGACGATCCACTTGCTGCCGTACTGGGAAGATGACCCGTCGAACATCGACGCTGCCCTGCAACATGTCGCTGAAGTGCGTCAGGTGTTCGGCAACAAGTTCGCCCCCAAGGACGTGATGATCGGCGAAACCGGCTGGCCGAGCGAAGGCCGTCAGCGCGAGACCGCCGTGCCGAGCCGGGTCAACGAAGCCAAGTTCATTCGCGGGTTTGTCGCGATGGCAGAGAAAGAGGGTTGGCATTACAACCTGATCGAAGCCTTTGACCAGCCGTGGAAACGTGGCAGCGAAGGTGCGGTCGGCGGTTACTGGGGTCTGTTTGATGCAGACCGCCAGGACAAAGGCATCCTCGCCGGACCCGTGACCAATGTGCCGCAGTGGAAACAGTGGCTGGCCGTGGGTGGGCTGATTTTCCTCGGGACACTGTTGCTGGGCGGTCGTGTTCGCACCACCCGGTCGGCGCTGATTCTGCCGCTGCTCGGCGCTGTGGCGGCTTGCTCGATTGGCGCGTGGGGCAATCTGGCGTGGGTGACCACCCGGTTTGCTGGCGAATGGCTGTGGGTCGGTTTGTTGACCGCATTGAATCTGCTGGTGTTGGCGCATGCTGCGCTGGCACTCAGTGCTCGCAAAGGCTGGCGTGAACGAGCGTTCAATGTGCTGGAACGCCGGGCCGGTTGGCTGGTGGCGGCGGCCGGTTTTGCAGCGGCGGTGATGATGCTCGAACTGGTGTTCGAGCCGCGCTACCTGAGTTTCCCTACCGCTGCCCTGGTCCTGCCGGCGCTGGTTTACCTGTGCCGTCCGGTCAATGTGCCGCGTCGGGAAATTGCCTTGCTGACCTTCATTATCGGCGCGGGCATTGCGCCGCAGCTGTTTCGTGAAGGTTTGCAGAATCAGCAGGCGTGGGGCTGGGCGCTGGTCAGTGTGTTGATGGTGGCTGCGTTGTGGCGCTGCCTGCGGGTTCGCAAGGACTGACTTTCACTCTCAGAGAGGGCCTCATCGCTAGCAGGCTAGCTCCCACACTGGATTTTGCTCGACATAAATCCCCTGTGGGAGCCAGCCTGCTGGCGATAGCGCCATATCAGGCGCTACGGGAGGATCTGACCAGACGCAACCCGGCAATCACCAGCGCAAACACCGCCAGGGTCGTGTTGTACAACACCAATGCCGGCGCGCCGGACACCAGCGCCAACACCGCCAGCCACCACCCTGCCCGCCCAGGCAACACAAAGCCGAGCAGCGCCGTCCCCAGCGC
The DNA here is from genome assembly GCF_044744235.1 of Pseudomonas sp. NPDC087346. Taxonomy (NCBI): domain Bacteria; kingdom Pseudomonadati; phylum Pseudomonadota; class Gammaproteobacteria; order Pseudomonadales; family Pseudomonadaceae; genus Pseudomonas; species Pseudomonas sp. NPDC087346. The sequence continues at coordinate 52,054 of NZ_JBIUXX010000035.1, read as the reverse complement.
CGCCCAACCCAGCACCTTGAAGTGAATCATCAGCCCAAGGTTGGAGCGCACCGAGCATTCCCAGCGGCTCGCCTCATCAACGCAAATGCCAACCCACTTGCCGTCCTCCATAAAGCCATAGCGCGCGCCATAACTGGCGGCCAGCCATAACGGCAACAGAACAAGCAGCAGGATCACGGGCAAGCGGCGGGACATGGAGCACTCCAATCTACGGAAATCGGCGGCCAGCTTAATCTGCCTTGCGCCTTGTGCAAGCACTAACAACTGTTAACTAGTCAGTTGAGGCGTGCAAAGTGTATCGTCCAGCTACTATTACTCCGAATTCTGCCTGTTTGGTGCCGAGGCATGGCACTTTGGCGCAAGCGCGGTGGTCATAGCCTGCGAACTTCATTCGGCACCTTCCTCTAAGGGATCTAGTCATGCTCCGTTCCTTGCGCTTCGCCGCGCTGTTCAGCGGCCTTATTTTGAGTGCGTCCGCACTGGCGGTGGATATCGATGCCGCCAGCTATGGCTATCCCCTGACCAACCCGTTCGAGGCGACCATCGCCACCACGCCGCCGGACTTGCGCCCGGAACTGCCGTCGGACGACGACATCACCCAGTCCGACCGCACGGTAACCATGCGTCCGGAACGTGAGTTCATCCTCCCGGACAACTTCTGGGCGGTGAAGAAACTCACCTACCGCATCGCTACCCAGGACAAGCCTGCACCGCTGATCTTCCTGATCGCCGGCACCGGCGCGCGCTACGACAGCACGCTCAACGAATACCTGAAAAAGCTCTACTACAAGGCCGGCTATAACGTCGTGCAATTGTCGTCGCCGACCAGTTTCGACTTCATCAGCGCCGCTTCGCGTTTCGCCACCCCGGGCGTGACCAAGGAAGACGCCGAAGACATGTACCGGGTGATGCAAGCCGTACGGGCGCAAAACCCGAAACTGCCGGTCACTGAGTACTACCTCAGCGGCTACAGCCTCGGCGCCCTCGATGCCGCGTTCGTCGCGCATCTGGACGAGACCCGTCGCAGCTTCAACTTCAAGAAAGTCCTGCTGCTGAACCCGCCGGTCAACCTCTATACCTCGATCAGCAACCTCGACAAGCTGGTACAAACCGAAGTGAAGGGCATCAACAACAGCACCACGTTCTATGAACTGGTGTTGGCCAAGCTGACCCGTTACTTCCAGCAGAAAGGCTACATCGACCTCAACGATGCCCTGCTTTACGACTTCCAGCAGTCCAAGCAGCATCTGACCAACGAACAGATGGCGATGCTGATCGGTACCTCGTTCCGTTTCTCGGCAGCCGACATCGCGTTCACCTCGGACCTGATCAACCGTCGCGGCCTGATCACTCCGCCGAAATTCCCGATCACCGAAGGCACCAGCCTCACGCCGTTCCTCAAGCGTGCGCTGCAATGCGACTTCGATTGCTACCTGACCGAGCAAGTGATCCCGATGTGGCGCGCACGCACCGACGGCGGCAGCCTGCTGCAACTGATCGATCAGGTCAGCCTGTATGCGCTGAAGGATTACCTGCACGACAGCCCGAAAATCGCCGTGATGCATAACGCCGACGACGTGATCCTCGGCCCTGGCGACCTCGGTTTCCTGCGCAAGACTTTCGGCGATCGTCTGACCGTTTACCCGTACGGCGGCCATTGCGGCAACCTTAACTACCGCGTCAACAGCGACGCCATGCTGGAGTTCTTCCGTGGCTAAATATCTCCTGCTGATTGCAGCGTTACTCAGTGCAGGCGTCGCCCAGGCCGACAACAGCAAAGCCAACGCACCGGTAGTGGTCGACAGTGACGGCTTCAAGGAGCCGCTGTCCAAACTCAAGTTCAACCCGGGGCTGGACCAGCGAGAATTCGAGCGCTCGACGCTCAATGCGCTGAACGTCTATGACCCGTTGGAGTCGTGGAACCGTCGGGTTTACCACTTCAACTATCGCTTTGACCAATGGGTGTTCCTGCCGGTGGTCGACGGTTATCGCTACGTCACGCCGAGCTTCGTGCGGACTGGCGTAAGCAACTTCTTCAACAACCTCGGCGACGTACCGAACCTGATCAACAGCCTGCTGCAGTTCAAAGGTCAGCGTTCGATGGAAACCACCGGGCGCCTGTTGCTCAACACCACCCTCGGCATCGCCGGTCTGTGGGACCCGGCCACCGCCATGGGCCTGCCGCGCCAGAGCGAAGACTTCGGCCAGACACTGGGCTTCTACGGCGTTCCGGGTGGCGCGTACTTCGTCCTGCCGATCTTCGGCCCGTCGAACATTCGTGACACCGCCGGCCTCGCCGTGGACTACACCGCAGAATCGGCAGTCAACTTCCTCAACGTCTCGAAAGTCAGCGAAAACCACCCGGAAATCTGGGCTCTGCGCGCGGTCGACAAGCGCTATCAGACCAACTTCCGCTACGGCCAGATGAACTCGCCGTTCGAGTATGAGAAGGTGCGTTACGTGTACACCGAGTCGCGCAAGCTGCAGATCGCCGAGTAATTTTCAGCGGCTACAAAAAAGGGCCATTCGATGCGAGTCGAATGGCCCTTTTTCATGACACAACAAAGATCAAACTGTGGGAGCTAGCCTGCTGGCGATGAGGCTGTGTCAGTCAACCATTGCGGAACTGACATACCGCTATCGCTAGCAGGCTAGCTCCCACAGGGGAATGTGTTCAGCCTTTGATGGCGCGCCAGATTTTGCCGACCACGGAAACCACCGCCAACACCACCGCCCCCGCGATAATCCCCGCCACACCGTTCAGCAACATCGGCACCACGAATCCAGTGCCAGCCGCTGCACCAACCCCCTCGATCCAGTGATGCAATGCCGGCACGCCATGCGTAAGGATGCCGCCGCCGACCAGGAACATCGCCGCCGTACCCACCACCGACAGCGTTTTCATCATGTACGGCGCAGCACGCAGGATCGCGTCGCCGACACGCTTGGCCATTTGCCCGGGTTTCTGCGTCAGCCACAGGCCGAGGTCATCAAGTTTGACGATACCCGCCACCAGGCCATAAACGCCCACGGTCATGACGATGGCGATGCCCGACATCACGATCACTTGCTGAGTCAGCGAAGCGCCAGCGACGGTGCCGAGGGTGATGGCGATGATTTCTGCCGAAAGGATGAAGTCGGTGCGGATCGCGCCTTTGATCTTGTCCTTCTCGTAGGCCACCAGATCGGTCGCCGGGTCAGCCACCGCTTCACTCAACTGCGCATGCCCGGCGTCATCTTCAGCCGCGCTGTGCAGAAACTTGTGCGCAAGTTTTTCGAAACCTTCGAAGCACAGATACGCGCCACCGACCATCAGCAGCGGTGTCACCAGCCACGGCACAAACGCACTGATCGCCAGCGCCGACGGCACCAGAATCAGTTTGTTGACAAACGAGCCCTTGGCCACCGCCCATACCACGGGAATTTCCCGCTCGGCACGCACGCCGGAGACCTGCTGGGCATTGAGCGCCAGATCATCGCCGAGCACCCCGGCGGTCTTCTTGGCGGCCATTTTGCTCATCAACGCTACGTCATCCAGAACGGTGGCGATGTCGTCGATCAGCACCAGCAAACTGCTTCCTGCCATGGGTCAGGCTTCCCTACATGAAAAAAGTGCGCGCAGCATACCGCGCCGGCCCCAAGGGAGGCGAGATGCTCACGGCACCTGCCAGCCCCCGCCCAGGCTCTGGAACAACGCGACACTGCCCTGACTGAGCAAACCCTGGGTATCACGCAAGTTCTGCTCGGCTTGCAGCAGTACCAACTGCTGGGTCAGCACCGCCTGCTGACTGACCGTCCCCGCCCGCAACTGCGCTTCCTGACTGCCGAACAATTGCTGATTGCGCGCAAACATCTGCTCGTACGCCTGCGCCTGGGTGTGCAGATGATTGATCGCCGACAAATTGTCTTCGACGTTCTGCAACGCCCCGAGCACCGTCCCGCGATAATTCGCCACGTCCTGATCGTAACTGGCCTCGGCCTGTTGTTTGGCCGCCTCGCGGGCGCCGCCGTCGAAAATGGTTTCGGCCAGCGCCGGTCCCAGCGTCCAGATGCGATTGGGCACCGAGAACAATCCGCCCAGCGCGGTGCCGCGATAACCGCCCTCCGCCGTCAGGCTCAGCGTCGGGAAAAACGCCGCTTCGGCGACGCCGATTTTCGCGTTCGCCGCCGCTGCCACACGCTCGGCGGAAACCACATCGGGACGACGCAGCAACAGCTTCGACGGCAGCACCGGCGGCGGCATCGGCGTGCTGAAGCGATACTCGGCAACCTTCGGCAGATTGAACTGTGCCGGCGCCACACCGACCAACACCGCCAGTGCGTGTTCGGCCTGCTCACGCGAGCGCTGGGCGTTTTGCAGGGCGGCGATCACTGTGCTCAGTTGATCCTGCGCCACCAGCAGTTGATCGTTGGTCGCGGTGCCCTGCACCGTTTGCGCCTGAATCATCGTCAGTAATTGCTGATTGATGGTTTGTTGTCGCTGCAACAGATCGATGTCGATATCCAGTTGCCGCAACCCCAGATAATTAGTCGCCACGCTGGCATCGATGGACAGGCGCACCCCGGCCAGCAACGCGTCGGAGGATTGCAGCGAGGCCTGGCTCGACTCGATGCCACGTCGCACCAGCCCCCACAGATCCGGCTCCCAACTGGCGCTCAGGGTGGCGCTGACCGTTTGTTCGACGGTGCCGCCGCTACTGCCGGTCAAACCGCTGGTGCTGCTGCCACTGGCGCCGCCGCCGACACCACGCGCGGCGGACAATCCCACGCCAACGGTCGGCCACAACCCGGCGCGGCTTGAGGCCACTTGCGCTTGCGCCAATCGATACGCGGCTTCGGCGGCGATGATCGATTGATTGGCCTTGGCCGAACGCTCGATCAAGTCATTCAGCACCGGGTCCTGATAGACCCGCCACCACTGGCTGTCCAGCGCACCTTGCGGGTTGGAGACCGCACGCTGCCATTGCGCGCCTTCCTTGAACGTCATCGGCAGCTCAATTGCCGGCTTCTGATAATCCGGCCCGACCATGCAACCACTCAACAGCAGACTCAACACAATCCCCTGTAGGAGTGAGCCTGCTCGCGATAACGTTTTAACCTTCAACAAATATATTGGCTGGCCCGACGCAATCGCGAACAGGCTCGCTCCCACAGGGGATTTGAGGTGTTTCATGGAGTGCTCCTGTGCAGGCGCTGTGACGCCCGATCAAGCCAAAGGTAGATCACTGGAGTGGTGTACAGCGTCAGTAATTGGCTGAACAACAACCCGCCAATAATCGAAATCCCCAACGGCCGGCGCAGCTCGGAGCCATAGCCGCTGCCCAGCACCAGCGGCAGTGCGCCGAGGATCGCCGCCAGCGTGGTCATCATGATCGGCCGGAAACGAATCAGGCAGGCGCGGCGAATCGCATCCTTGGCGCTCAAGCCGAATTCGCGGCGCTCGGTGATCGCAAAGTCGATCATCATGATCGCGTTTTTCTTCACAATCCCGATCAGCAGAATCACCCCCACCAGCGCGATGATCGACAGTTCGGTGCCAGTCAGCAGCAAGGCGATCAGCGCGCCGACACCGGCCGAGGGCAAGGTCGAAAGAATCGTCAGCGGATGCACCAGACTTTCGTAAAGCATGCCGAGTACGACGTACACCGAAAGCAGTGCCGCGACGATCAGCAACGGCTCGCTGGCCACCGACGACTGAAACACCTGGGCAGTCCCGGCAAACTGGCCGACCACACTGGCGGGCATGCGCAATTGCTTCACGGCGTTCTCCACCAGCGTCGTTGCCTGGCCGATGGACACCCCCGGCGCGAGGTTGAACGAGGCGGTCACCGCCGGAAAGGTGCCCTGATGACTGATCGAGATCGCGGTGCGCCCCACCGAGTAATCGGCAATCGCCGACAACGGCACCAACTGCTGCGTGGCCGTCGCGCCAAGTGCGGGCGCCGCCGCGCTGCCCCTGGTGGTCACGGCAGACGTGCCCACCGGCACATACACATTCTTCAGCGTCGCCGGATCGGCCCAGTACGGCGGCGCCACTTCCATCACTACGTGGTACTGGTTGGCGGCGCGGTAAATGGTCGAGACCTGGCGCTGGCCGAAGGCGTCGTACAGCGTCTGGTCGATGGCCGACATGCTCACGCCCAACCGGGCAGCGGCATCGCGGTTGACGGTGACGCTGGCCATCAAACTATTGTCCTGTTGATCGGTGTTGACGTCAGTCAGTTGCGGCAAGCCATGCAGCACCGCGACGACCTTGGGCACCCATTCATCGAGGGTGCTCTGGTCATCGGCAGTCATCGTGAACTGATATTGCGCCCCGCTCTGCCGCCCGCCGACGGTGATGTCCTGCGCCGATTGCAGATACAGACGCGTGCCGGGCATGTCGCCCAACGTGTGGCGAACCTGCGCGATGACCTGATCGGCGCTGTCCTTGCGATCCGCCAGCGGCTTGAGCGTGATGAACAACTGCGCACTGTTCACCGCCCCGCCAATCCCGCCGCCACCACCGACAAAACCACCCACCGTCGCCACGTTCGGATTGCTCAGAACCTTCTGATTGATCTCGCTGAAATTCGACTGGATCGCCCCGAAGGAAATGCTCTGCGCCGCGATGATGCTGCCGGACATGCGCCCGGTGTCCTCCTGCGGAAAGAAGCCCTTGGGCACCAGCACATAGAGCACGCAGGCCAATACGATCACCAGCAAGGTCAGCAGGCCCATCAGAAACGAGTGCTCGATGACCCAGCCGAGGGTGCGGTCGTAGAAACGGTGAAAGCGCGAATCCGGGTGATCCTCACCGCTGGCGGCCTGTTTTTCCGTGCGCAGCAGGACGCTGGCGAGCATCGGCGTCACCGTCAGCGAGACCACCATCGAAATCACGATGGCCACCGACAGCGAAATCGAAAATTCGCGAAACAGCCGCCCCACCACCCCGCCCATCAGCAGCAACGGAATGAACACCGCCACCAGCGAAACGCTGATGGTCATCACCGTGAATCCCACCTCCCGCGCACCGGCCAGCGCCGCTTGCACACGGCTTTCGCCCTTCTCCAGATGGCGCATGATGTTCTCGACCACGACGATGGCGTCATCCACCACAAACCCGGTGGAAATGGTCAGCGCCATCAGCGACAGGTTGTTGAGGCTGTAGCCGAGAAAATACATCGCGCCAAATGTGCCAAGTAGCGACAGCGGCACGACGATGGCCGGGATCAGCGTGCTGCGCCAGTCACGGAAAAACGCGAAGGTCACCAGCGTCACCAGCGCGATGGAGATCAGCAGGGTTATCTCGACGTCGCGCAACGACGCACGAATCGTCGTGGTGCGATCCATCAGGATGTTGATCTTGATCGCCGAGGGAATCGAGCTTTGCAGAAACGGCAGGTCAGCCTTCACCGCGTCCACGGTGTCGATGACGTTGGCCCCCGGCTGCTTGAACACCACCAGCAACACCGCCGGTTTGCCGTTGGACAGGCCGAAGTTGCGCAGGTCTTCGACGTCCTCGGTGACATCGCCCAAATCCGAGATACGCACCAGATCGCCGTTGTTCTGCTTGACCACCAGCGGCGCGTAATCGGCACCCTGATAGAGCATGTCGTTGGCCTTCAGGCCATACGACTGATCGCCGACCGACACCGTGCCTTTCGGCAGGTTGACGGTGGACGCCTGAATCACCTGCCGCACTTGTTCAAGGCTGACGCCGTAGCGATTGAGCCGGTCGGGATTGAGTTCGATACGCACCGCCGGCAACGCCGCGCCGCCCACCGTCACGTCGCCGACGCCAGTGGTCTGCAACAGCCGCTGTTCGAGCAGAGTTGAAGCCACGTCGTACATTTGGCCACGGGTGGCGCTGTCGGAAGTCAGGCTGAGGATCAGGATCGGCGAGTCGGCCGGGTTGACCTTGCGGTAGGTCGGGTTGCCGGACAAGTCGCTGGGCAAGTTGCTGCGGGCGGCGTTGATCGCCGCTTGTACATCCCGCGCCGCGCCATCGATGTCGCGGTTGAGGTCGAACTGCAAGGTAATGCGCGTCGCCCCCAACGAACTCGACGAGGTCATTTCGGTGACCCCGGCGATCTGCCCGAACTGCCGTTCCAGCGGGGTCGCCACCGACGAGGCGACGGTACTCGGATCGGCGCCGGGCAATGACGCACGCACGCTGATGGTCGGGAAATCCACCTCCGGCAGCGGCGCCACCGGCAGCAGGTTGAACGCGAGCACGCCGAACAGCGCCAGACCGACCGCCAGCAACGTGGTGGCGATGGGGCGCTGAATGAACGGCGCGCTAAGGTTCATCGCGATAGCCTTCGACCACCGCAGGCCGACGCCGACTGAAACGCTGCTCCAGCCCATGCATCGCGAGGAAAATCACCGGGGTCGAAAACAGCGTCAGCAATTGGCTCAACAATAGTCCGCCGATGATCGCGATGCCCAGCGGATGGCGCAGTTCCGAGCCGATCCCGGTGCCCAGCGCCAGCGGCACCGCGCCGAACAGCGAGGCCATGCTGGTCATCAGAATCGGCCGGAAACGCAACTCGGCCGCCTGACGAATCGCCGCCACCGGATCGAGCCCGCCATTACGTTCCAGTTCCAGCGCGAAGTCGACCATCATGATGCCGTTCTTCATGACAATACCTATCAGCAGCACGATGCCGATCAGGCCGATGATGTCGAACTGCGTGCCAGTGATCAGCAGCGCCAGCAACGCACCCAACGCGGCTGAGAGCAAGGTCGAGAGAATCGTCACCGGGTGCACGAAACTCTCGTAGAGAATCCCCAGCATCAGGTACACGACGATGATCGCCGCCAGCACCAGAAACACCTGATTCGACAGCGACGCCTCGAAGGTCGCCGCCGCCCCTTCCAGATTGGCCTGCACCGACAACGGCAGACCGGCCTTGGCTTCGATGTCTTTTAGCCGGGTGACCGCCGCGCCAAGGGTCTGCCCGGGGGCGAGATTGAACGAGACGTCGGCATAGGGAAATTGCCCGAGCCGGTTGATGGTCACCGGCGCGCGGATCACGCTCATGGTCGCCATGCTCGACAGCGGCGCCACACCACCGGACGGAATATCGACGTAGAGTCCGGTCAGCAAATCGGCAAGATTTCGCGGCGGATGGTCGGTGGCGATCACCACGTGATACTGGTTGAGCTGGGTATAAATGGTCGAGACCTGACGCTGGCCAAAGGCGTCGTACAGCACATCATCGATGGCTTGCGGCGTGACACCCAGGCGCGAGGCGGTGGCGCGGTCGAAGTTGAGCTGGATCTGATTACCGAACTGCATCGCCTGACTTTGCACGTCGGTGAACATCGGGTCTTGCTTGATCACTGCCAGCAGCTTGTTGGTCCACAGCTCCAGTTCATCCGGATCGGTCGCCTGTAACCCGAGACGATAGCTGGTGGTCGACACCGTGGCATCGAGGGTCAGGTCCTGCACGCTGTGCAGGTACAAGCGAATGCCCGCGTCGTCGGCATTGGCATCGGCCAACCGGCGAATCACCACCGCACTGCTGTCGCGCTCGCCGTGGGGCTTGAGATTGATCAGCAGGTTGCCCTGATTGATCGTCGGGTTGGTCTGGTCGATACCGACGAACGACGACAGGCTCGCCACCGCCGGATCTTTGAGAATGCGTGCGGCCAGCCGTTGCTGTTCGATCTGCATCTGCTGAAAGGAAATCGTCGGCGAAGCCTGAGAGATACCTTGAATCAGCCCGGTGTCCTGCTCGGGAAAAAAGCCCTTGGGCATGACCACGATAATCAGCAGGGTCAACAGACCGGTGAGCACCACCGAGATCAGCGTCAACCCGCGATGCAGCAGAATCCAGTCCAGGCCTTTGACGTAATAACCGTTGATCCGGTCGAAGAAATCGACCCGGCGTTCCTCGTGTTTGTCCTTGAGCATGCGCGAGCACATCATCGGCGTCAGCGTCAGGGTAATCAGCGCCGAGATGACGATGGTCACCGCCACGGTCATGGCGAATTCGCGAAACAGCCGCCCGACCACATCGCCCATGAACAGCAACGGAATCATCACCGCGATCAGCGCCACCGACAGCGAAATAATCGTGAAGCCGATCTGCTCCGAGCCCTTGAGCGCAGCTTCCAGTCGCGAGTCCCCGGCCTCGATATAGCGCGTGATGTTTTCGATCATGACGATGGCGTCATCGACCACAAAACCGATGGCGATGGTCAGCGCCATCAGCGTCAGGTTGTTCAGCGAGAAGCCCAGCCCGTAGGCCACTGCCAGCGTGCCGACCAGCGTCAGCGGCACGGTCACGGCCGGAATGATCGTCGCCGCAACATTGCGCAGAAACAGGAAAATCACGATCACCACCAGCAGTACCGCCACTGCCAGTTCGTACTGCACGTCGGTGACCGAAGCGCGGATGGTTTGCGTGCGGTCGGTGAGCACGTTGACCTTGAGCGTCGCCGGCAGGCTGGCGCGCAGCTTGGGCAGCAGTTGCTGCACGCGGTCGACCACGTCAATGACGTTGGCGCCGGGTTGGCGCTGGATGTTCAAGACAATCGATGGCGTGCTGTTGGTCCACGCGGCTTGCCGTGGATTCTCCGGGCCTTGGGTGGAACTGGCGATTTGTGACAAGCGAATCGGCGCGCCATTCTTGTAGGCGATCACCAGGTCGCGGTACTCCTCGGCCGACTGCAACTGATCGTTGGTGCCGATGGAATAAGCCTGATACTTGCCGTCGATATTGCCCTTGGCCTGATTGACGTTGGCCGTGCCCAGCGAGGTGCGCAAATCATCGAGCGACAACCCCAGATTGTTCAGCGCCGACGTGTTGGCCTCGACCCGCACCGCCGGACGCTGGCCGCCACTGATGGTGACCAGACCAACGCCAGTAATCTGCGAGATTTTCTGCGCCAGCCGCGTATCGGCGAGGTCTTCGACTTTGGTCAGCGGTAATACGTCGGAGGTCAGCGACAGCGTCAGCACCGGCGCATCGGCCGGGTTGACCTTGCTGTACACCGGCGGGTACGGCAGGTTGGCCGGCAGGAAAGTCCCGGCAGCATTGATCGCCGCTTGTACTTCCTGCTCGGCGACATCCAGTGACAGCGACAGATCAAATTGCAGGGTCACTACCGAGGCGCCGTCAGAGCTGGTGGAATTCATCGACTTGAGGCCCGGCATCTCGCCGAGCTGCCGTTCCAGCGGAGCGGTGATCGACGAACTGATGACCTCGGGACTGGCGCCCGGATACTGGGTGAACACCTGAATGGTCGGGTAATCGACTTCCGGCAATGCCGACACCGACAGCAGGTGGTAACCGAGCAGCCCCAGCAACAGCACCGCGACCATCAGCAACGTGGTCGCAACGGGCCGTTCGATAAAGGGACGCGAGACGTTCATGGTATGCCCCCGTTACTGCGCGACGACCTTCACCGCAGAACCGTCATCGAGTTTGTCTGCGCCCTCGGTGACAACCTGTTCGCCCTCCTTCACCCCGTTGTCGAGCACCGCCGAGACATCGCCCGTGGCGGGGCCGGTCTTGATGTTGCGCAGACTGACCCTGGTGCCGGGATCGACCACCACAAACACGAAATCACCCTTGCTGCCGTGCTGGATCGCCCGGGTCGGCACCACGCTGATTTGCTTCAGCGTGTCAGCCTTGAGCCGGGCGTTGACGAACTGATTGGGGAACAGCGCCTTGCCCGAATCGTCGAACTGCGCCTTGACCTTGATCGTGCCGGTGCTGGTATCGACCTGATTATCCAGCGCCAACAGATTGCCGGTCGCCAGCAGGTTGTGTTTGTTGCGGTCGTAAGCCAGCACCGTCACCGCGCCTTTGGCCATGGCCTGATTGATTGCGCCCAAGTCATCCTCGGGCACGGCAAACACGACGGTGGCCGGGGTCATTTGTGTGATCACGGCGATGCCCGTGGTGCTGGCGGTGGTGACGTAATTACCGGGATCGACCTGACGCAAACCGACCACGCCATCCACCGGTGAGGTGATCGTGCAATAACTCAACTGCACTTCGAGGTTCTGCACACTGCCCTGATCGGAGGCGACCGTGCCTTGCAGTTGCTGCACCAGCGAGGCTTGAGTATCAAGGGTTTGCTGGGTGGTGGAACCGACCTTGATCAGCTCGCGATAGCGCGCCAGATCGCGCACGGCGTTGGCGAGCAACGCCTGGTCGTGCATCAGCGTGCCTTTGGCCACCGCCAGTTGCGCCTTGAGCGCACGGTCATCGATGCGGGCAATCACCTGGCCCTTGTGCACCTGCTGGCCTTCCTTGAATTCGACCGAACTGAGAATCCCATCGACCTGGGAAATCACCGTCACGCTGCGGGTCGGGGTGACTGTGCCGAGGGCATCGATGTATACCGGCACATCCTGCAACTTGACCGCGACGGCGGCCACCGGCTCGGCGGGTGGCGGAGGTTTGGGCTTGCGCTGACTGGACGCGAGGAAAACCCACAGCAGCACCGCGAGCAGCACGACTCCCAGCGCGACGATGGCCAGGCCGAATTTCCTGCGTCTGGGTTTTTCCACGGCTTTTCACTCGAACGGGCCGGCAATGGCATCCGGCAATAAAAAGTGAAGCCCGGCCAGACAAGGCAAATCCATGGCCAATGGCTTGATCGCTGTTTTGAACTCTAGCAGCGCCTCCCGAGTTCACCTGAAGATCTGCAGCTTCGTTCAGCCCCGCGACAGCGTCAGCCGCCCATCGGTACGCCGCGGCATTCTTGAGCCCCGCGCGAGGCCGGTGCTACCATGCGCAACCGCCAGAACAGGCAAGGAACCACCGGGTTTATGAGCACAATCCGCGAGCGCAACAAAGAACTGATCCTGCGTGCCGCCAGTGAGGAATTTGCCGACAAAGGCTTCGCTGCGACCAAAACCAGTGACATCGCCGCCAAGGCGGGATTGCCCAAGCCCAACGTTTACTACTACTTCAAGTCCAAGGAAAACCTCTACCGCGAGGTACTGGAAAGTATCATCGTGCCGATTCTGCAGGCCTCGACCCCGTTCAACCCGGACGGCGTACCGAGCGAAGTGCTCAGCGGCTACATCCGCTCGAAGATCCGCATCTCCCGCGACCTGCCCTTCGCTTCCAAGGTGTTCGCCAGCGAAATCATGCACGGCGCTCCGCACCTGAGCGCCGACCTGGTCGAACAGCTCAACAGCCAGGCCAAGCACAACATCGACTGCATCCAGACCTGGATCGACCGCGGCCAGATCGCCCCGATCGACCCCAACCACCTGATGTTCAGCATCTGGGCCGCCACCCAGACCTACGCCGACTTCGACTGGCAGATTTCTGCGGTCACCGGCAAGGACAAGCTGGACGAAGTGGATTACGAGGCGGCGGCGCAGACGATTATTCGGTTGGTGCTTAAAGGGTGTGAGCCGGACTGATAGACCGTGGTACGACTATCGCTGGCAAGCCAGCTCCCACAGAGATTTGTGTCGTTTGCAAAATTTGTATTCAACACAAAAACCTGTGGGAGCTGGCTTGCCAGCGATTGAGGCAATCCGGTTCAAAGCTGTCAAAGCCAAACTGCATCCCACAGCGGATAGTCGCCGAGCTTTTCCACCAAACCCGCCCTCAATGGGTTGGCTACTACATACCTGGCCATCCTCACCAAATCGTCCTCTCTCCTCAAAGCCCGGTCGTGGTAGCCCTGCTGCCAAAGTGGCCCAGTCCTATTGCTGGATAAATTCACCTCTCGAGTAATCAGAGACTTGGTCTCTCGCATCAGCGTTTTGAGTGAGCAGTCTTCCAACTCGACCAACCAATGAAAATGATCAGGCATGACCACCCACGCAAGTGAGTTCACTAGCCCGAGATTTTCTGCACGACGAAATTGATGAACAACCAATCGGCCCAGAGCGAAATCGACAAAGATTGGTTTGCGCTCAAGCGTATTGGTGGTGAGCAGGTAAATTCGATTGGGCTCGGCGTAACGGCCGGCTCGCAGGCGACGTGAAGCAGGAAGATCAGGCAATCCGTTGCCCCTTCATGATGGGTTCATAAGAAGGCTAGACGCATCGGATCATTTGGCTGGGAAAGTCTTTATCTTGATGTGTCAGTCAGGCCGCCATCGCTGGCAAGCCAGCTCCCACAGGTTTTTGTATTGGATTCATATTATGTGAACGACACAAAACCTTGTTGGAGACGGCAGCGGATCATTTGGTTGAGATGGTCTTTTATCTTGATGTGTCAGTCAGGCCGCCATCGCTGGCAAGCCAGCTCCCACAGTTTTTTGTGTTGGATTCATATTATGTGAACGACACAAAACCTTGTGGGAGCTGGCTTGCCAGCGATGACTTTCAATCAATCACCACAAATCAAGCAGCCACCCCCGCATCCGCCCGCAGATCCAGCGCCTCCACCGCTTTGATCGCCACTTGCTCATCGATATCCGACAGATCGCCGCTGATGCCGATTGCACCCAGCACATTCCCCGCCTGATCGCGGATCAGCACACCACCCGGTGCCGGCACGACGCTGCCCTGCCCCATGCTGTTCAGTGCAGCGATGAACGCCGGGCGTTGTTGGGCGTCGAGTGCCAGCAGGCGTGAGCCTTTGCCCAGCGCGATGGCGCCCCAGGCTTTGCCGATGGCGATCTGCGGGCGTAGCAGGCTGGCGCCGTCTTCGCGTTGCAGGGTGATCAGGTGGCCGCCGGTATCGAGTACCGCGATGGTCAGTGGCGCAGCGGAGATGGCCCGCCCTGCACTGATGGCTTCGTTGACCAGGTTGACTGCGACTTTCAAGGTTAAAGCGCTCATGGTGCCGTCCTCATTTTGTTATTGGGAAAGTCGGGGGACTGCGGTTTTCTGCCGCAGCCCGATGCAACAAATAGAACACAATGAATTATTTTTTTGTATACAATAATTCTCGAAAAGCGCCACATGCGACGAAAAGCCACAGTCAGACGGGCTTCCGACGAATGAAACAGCTGCTTGAGAAAATGGATTGACCTGCGCCGTCCACCGTGAATACACTCAGCGCAAAGCCACTTGTATACAATTACAAAACGTAAAGAGGCACAAAACCATGAGCAAAATGAGAGCAATCGAAGCCGCCGTTCTGGTGATGCGCCGTGAAGGGGTTGATACCGCTTTTGGCATCCCGGGCGCTGCCATCAACCCGCTGTACTCCGCCTTGCAGAAAATTGGTGGCATCGATCACGTCCTTGCTCGCCACGTTGAAGGCGCCTCGCACATGGCCGAGGGCTACACCCGCACCAAGGCCGGCAACATCGGCGTGTGCATCGGGACTTCCGGCCCTGCCGGTACCGACATGGTCACCGGGCTCTACAGCGCCTCGGCCGACTCGATTCCAATCCTCTGCATTACCGGCCAGGCACCCCGCGCCCGTATGCACAAGGAAGACTTCCAGGCTGTCGATATCACCAGCATCGTCAAGCCAGTCACCAAGTGGGCGACCACTGTTCTTGAACCGGGCCAAGTGCCTTATGCGTTCCAGAAAGCTTTCTTTGAAATGCGCTCCGGCCGTCCAGGCCCAGTGCTGATCGACCTGCCGTTCGACGTGCAGATGGCCGAAATCGAATTCGACATCGACGCTTACCAGCCACTGCCGCTGGCCAAGCCGACCGCGACCCGCATTCAGGTCGAGAAGGCTCTGGCTCTGCTGGATCAGGCCGAGCGTCCATTGCTGGTAGCCGGCGGCGGCATCATCAACGCCGACGCCAGCGATCTGCTGGTTGAATTCGCCGAGCTGACCGGTATTCCGGTTATCCCGACCCTGATGGGCTGGGGCACCATCCCTGACGATCACCCGTTGATGGTCGGTATGGTTGGTCTGCAGACTTCGCACCGTTACGGCAACGCCACCATGCTGAAATCCGACGTCGTGTTGGGTATCGGTAACCGTTGGGCCAACCGTCACACCGGTTCGGTTGATGTCTACACCGAAGGCCGCAAGTTCATTCACGTCGATATCGAAGGCACTCAGATCGGCCGCGTGTTCACTCCGGATCTGGGCATCGTTTCCGACGCCGCTGCCGCGCTGACCGTGTTCATCGAAGTGGCTCGTGAATGGCAAGCCGCCGGCAAACTGAAAAACCGCAGCGCCTGGCTGCAAGACTGCCAGCAGCGCAAAGCCAGCCTGCATCGCAAGACTCACTTCGACAACGTGCCGGTCAAACCGCAACGCGTTTACGAAGAAATGAACCAGGTATTCGGCAAAGACACCTGCTACGTCAGCACCATTGGTCTGTCGCAAATTGCCGGCGCGCAGTTCCTGCACGTCTACAAGCCGCGTCACTGGATCAACTGCGGTCAGGCCGGCCCATTGGGCTGGACCATTCCGGCAGCACTGGGCGTGGTCAAGGCCGATCCGAGCCGTAAAGTCGTGGCCCTGTCGGGGGACTATGACTTCCAGTTCATGATCGAAGAACTGGCGGTCGGCGCTCAGTTCAAACTGCCTTACATCCACGTCGTGGTGAACAACTCGTACCTGGGTCTGATCCGTCAGGCACAGCGCGGGTTCGAAATGGACTACTGCGTACAGCTGTCCTTCGATAACCTGAACGCGCCGGAACTCAACGGTTACGGTGTTGACCACGTTGCAGTGGCCGAGGGTCTGGGTTGCAAGGCACTGCGTGTGTTCGAACCATCGGAAATCGCCTCTGCCCTGCGCAAGGCCGAACAGATGATCGAAGAGTTCAAGGTGCCGGTGATCGTTGAAATCATCCTGGAGCGTGTGACCAACATCTCCATGGGTACCGAGATCAACGCCGTCAACGAATTCGAAGACCTGGCACTGGTCGGCAACGATGCGCCAACGGCGATTTCGCTGCTCGATTAACGACTGACCGCTCCTTGTGTAGGAGTGAGCCTGCTCGCGATGACTGTTTCATATCCAACACGGATGTTGGCTGATACACCGCTATCGCGAGCAGGCTCACTCCTACAAGGGAACTGCATATATTTACGGGAGACCACCATGCCGCGTTTCGCAGCCAACCTGTCCATGCTGTTCACCGAACAGGATTTCCTTGCCCGTTTCGACGCCGCCGCCAAGGCTGGTTTCAGTGGTGTTGAATACCTGTTCCCGTACGATTTCAGCTCTGCCGAAATCAAGGCCAAGCTCGACGCCAACGGTCTGACGCAAGTGCTGTTCAACCTGCCGGCCGGTGACTGGGCCAAGGGCGAACGCGGTATCGCGTGTCTGCCGGATCGGGTTGAAGAGTTCCGTGCCGGTGTCGATCTGGCCATCGCTTACGCAGAAGTTCTGGGCAATACCCAGATCAACTGCCTGGCCGGTATTCGTCCGCAAGGCATCGACGATGCCACCGTGGAAAAGACCTTCGTCGCCAACCTCAAGTACGCGGCCGACAAGCTGCAAGCGGCGGGTATCAAACTGGTGATGGAAGCGATCAACACCCGTGACATCCCGGGTTTCTACCTGAACAACACGGCGCAAGCCCTGTCGATTCGCGAGCAGGTCGGCAGCGCCAATCTGTTCCTGCAATACGACATCTATCACATGCAAATCATGGAAGGCGATCTGGCCCGCACGCTGCAATCGCATCTGGGCGAGATCAACCATGTGCAGCTCGCGGACAACCCGGGGCGCAACGAACCAGGCACCGGTGAAATCAACTACCGCTTCCTGTTCGAACACCTCGACCGCATCGGTTATCAGGGCTGGGTTGGCTGTGAATACAAGCCGCTGACCACCACTGAATCAGGTCTGGGCTGGTTGAAGAGCCACAACGCAATCTGATCGAAAATACAAAAACCCTGTGGGAGCGGGCTTGCCCGCGATGGCGGCGGCACACACAACAAACATGTTGCCTGACACACCGCCATCGCTGGCAAGCCAGCTCCCACAATGAATTTGCTGCGTCTCCAAGACCACATTGCAGCATCAGAATAAAAAGAGGATTTTCTCATGGCTAAAATCGGATTTATCGGCACCGGCATCATGGGCCACCCAATGGCGGCGAACCTGCAGAAAGCCGGTCACAGCCTGTTCCTGTCGGCGCACCACGACGCTGCCCCTGCTGACCTGGTCGCCGCTGGCGCCGTCGCACTGGCCAACCCGCGTGAAGTGGCGCAAGAAGCCGAATTCATCATCGTCATGGTTCCGGATACCCCGCAGGTCGATGACGTGCTGTTCCGCGCCGACGGCGTTGCTGCCGGCATCGGCAAAGGCAAAATCGTGATCGACATGAGTTCGATCTCGCCGACCGCCACCAAGGCTTTCGCTGCGAAGATCAACGAGAAAGGCGCGCAATACCTCGACGCACCGGTTTCCGGTGGTGAAGTCGGCGCCAAGGCCGCGACCCTGAGCATCATGGTCGGTGGTGACGCCGATGCCTTCGAACGCGCACTGCCGCTGTTCCAGGC
>NZ_JBIUXX010000035.1:0-33701 GCF_044744235.1 Pseudomonas sp. NPDC087346 | reverse complement strand
AATGATAACGCCAAAACCTACGAAAGCTCAAAAACGAACAAACATTCCATACACAACAAAATAACGATCTTCTGTGGCAATGGCGACGGTCAAACCGCCAAGGTCGCGAACCAGATCATCGTTGCCCTGAACATTCAGGCCGTCGCTGAAGCCCTGCTGTTCGCCTCGAAAAACGGTGCAGATCCAGCCAAGGTGCGTGAAGCACTGATGGGCGGTTTCGCTTCTTCGAAGATCCTCGAAGTACACGGCGACCGCATGATCAAAGGCACCTTCGATCCAGGCTTCCGCATCAGCCTGCACCAAAAGGACCTGAACCTGGCCCTGCAAGGCGCCAGGGAGCTGAACATCAACCTGCCGAACACCGCCAACGCCCAGCAAGTGTTCAGCACCTGCGCGGCCATCGGTGGCAGCAACTGGGACCACTCGGCGCTGATCAAAGGTCTGGAACACATGGCCAACTTCTCGATTCGCGATAACAAGAAGTAAGCCCTGCCCCAACCTGCACCAAACCTGTGGGAGCTAGCCTGCTAGCGATGGAATCGACGCGGTGTGTCTGATAGACCTCGGCGCCTGAATCGCTAGCAGGCTAGCTCCCACAGGGATCTGAGTTGCCCTTTCGAATAACAAGAATTCCGGGAGCCCGCCATGTCGGTCGATCCGCAACAACTGCTGCGCGAGCTGTTTGCCACAGCCATTGACGCGGCCCATCCGCAACAAGTCCTTGAAGCTCATCTGCCTGCCGACCGCACCGGTCGAGTCATCGTCATCGGCGCCGGCAAAGCCGCAGCCGCCATGGCGCAAGTGGTCGAGCGCTGCTGGCAGGGTGAAGTCTCGGGACTGGTGGTGACCCGTTACGGTCACGGCGCCCCGTGCGAAAAAATCGAAGTGGTTGAAGCTGCGCATCCGGTTCCGGACGCTGCCGGCCTCGCCGTCGCCAAACGCGTGCTGGATCTGGTCAGCAACCTGACCGAAGACGACCGCGTGATTTTCCTGCTGTCCGGTGGTGGCTCTGCCCTGCTGGCGCTGCCGGCCGAAGGCATCACCCTCGCCGACAAGCAATCGATCAACAAAGCCCTGCTCAAATCCGGCGCGACCATCGGCGAGATGAACTGCGTGCGCAAGCACCTCTCGGCGATCAAGGGCGGCCGTCTGGGCAAAGCCTGCTGGCCCGCGACTGTTTACACCTACGCGATTTCCGATGTACCGGGCGACCTCGCCACGGTCATCGCCTCCGGCCCGACCGTGGCCGACCCGAGCACCAGCGCCGAAGCACTGGCGATCATCAAGCGCTACGGCATCGAGATTCCGCCGTCGGTACGCACCTGGCTGCAAAGCCCGGAATCGGAGACCGTCAAACCCGGTGATCCGAGTCTGGCGCGCAGTCATTTCCAGTTGATCGCCCGCCCTCAGCAATCGCTGGATGCGGCGGCGGTCAGATGCCGTCAGGCCGGTTTCAGCACGCTGATTCTCGGTGATCTCGAAGGCGAATCGCGCGAAGTGGCGAAAGTCCACGCCGGCATCGCCCGCCAGATCATCAACCATGGCCAGCCACTGGCGGCACCGTGTGTGATTCTCTCCGGCGGCGAAACCACCGTGACCGTGCGCGGCAATGGCCGTGGCGGACGCAACGCCGAATTCCTCCTCAGCCTCACCGACAGCCTCAAAGGCCAGCCCGGCGTTTACGCACTGGCCGGTGATACCGACGGCATCGACGGCTCGGAAGACAACGCCGGCGCGATCATGACCCCGGACAGCTACGCCCGCGCCGCCGCACTCGGCTTGAGCGCCAGCGACGAGCTGGATAACAACAACGGCTACGGCTATTTCGAGGCGCTCGATGCGCTGATCGTCACCGAGCCGACCCGCACCAACGTCAACGACTTCCGCGCCATTCTGATCCTCGAGAGCTCTAAATCATGACGCCTGATAAAAAGGTCAAAATCCTCGCCACCCTCGGACCTGCCGTTGATGGCATCGACGATATCCGCGAGCTGGTGGAGGCCGGGGTCAATATCTTCCGCCTGAACTTCAGCCACGGCGATCATGCCGATCACGCCAAGCGCTATCAGTGGATTCGCGAAGTCGAGCGCCAGCTCAACTATCCGCTGGGCATCCTGATGGATTTGCAGGGGCCGAAACTGCGGGTCGGCAAGTTCGCCGACGGCAAGGTGCAACTGCATCGTGGTCAGGCTTTCCGTCTCGATCTGGACGCGACACCGGGCGATGAGCGCCGGGTGAATCTGCCGCATCCAGAGATCATCGAAGCCCTCGAAGCCGGCATGGATCTGCTGCTCGACGACGGCAAACTGCGCCTGCGCGTCGTGACCAAATACACCGACGCCATCGACACCACCGTGCTCAATGGCGGCGAGTTGTCGGATCGCAAAGGCGTCAACGTGCCGCAAGCGGTGCTTGAGCTGAGCCCGCTGACTGCCAAGGATCGCCGCGACCTGAGTTTCGGTCTGGAACTGGGTGTGGACTGGGTGGCGCTGTCGTTTGTGCAGCGCCCACAAGACATCATCGAAGCCCGCGCACTGATCGGCGACAAAGCCTTTCTGATGGCGAAGATCGAGAAGCCTTCAGCGGTTGAACAACTGCGCGAAATCGCCGAACTGAGCGACGCGATCATGGTTGCCCGTGGCGATCTCGGCGTCGAAGTGCCCGCCGAAAGCGTGCCGCAGATTCAGAAGAACATCATCACTACTTGCCGCCAACTCGGTAAGCCAGTGGTAGTGGCGACGCAGATGCTTGAATCGATGCGCTTCTCCCCGGCGCCGACCCGCGCCGAAGTCACAGACGTTGCCAACGCCGTGGCCGAAGGTGCCGATGCGGTGATGCTGTCGGCGGAAACCGCTTCGGGTGAATACCCTCTGGAAGCCGTGCTGATGATGAGCAAGATCATCCGCCAGGTGGAAAACGGGCCGGATTATCAAACTCAGCTCGACGTCAGCCGACCGAAAGCCGAGGCGACTGTGTCCGACGCGATCAGCTGCGCGATCCGCCGTATCGGCAACGTGCTGCCGGTGGCGGTGCTGGTCAACTACAGCGAGTCCGGGACATCGAGCCTGCGTGCTGCGCGGGAACGTCCGAAGGCGCCGATCCTCAACCTCACGCCGAACCTGCAAACCGCACGCCGCCTGACCGTGGCGTGGGGCATTCACTCGGTGGTCAACGATCGCCTGCGTCAGGTCGACGAAGTCTGTTCGACCGCGCTGGAAATCGCCCAGGCTCAAGGTATGGCGCAGCGTGGCGATACGCTGCTGATCACTGCGGGAGTGCCGTTTGGCCAGCCTGGTTCGACTAACTCGCTGCGTATCGAGACGTTGATCTAAGCAACACTTTTGCTGTCAGCAGCAATTTTGATGTGAGTACAAAACCTGTGGTGAGGGGATTTATCCCCGTTCGGCTGCGCAGCAGTCGTCGCCTGTCGGTGTGACAGTTTTCATAGAAAAACCGCACTTGCCGATTTTGGGGCTGCTTCGCGGCCCAACGGGGATAAATCCCCTCGCCACAGGCTCATGCACGACCTTTTGATGTTCCTACTGCCCAGACTTCAACATGCCTGCCAATCATTTCAACACCCAATGCCCCGACTGGGCCGAAGCGTTGCTCAACGGTTTCAGTCAAATATTCCTCCAGCGCAATCCGTTGTGCGGCCTGCTGTGCCTCTGCGCCATCCTGTTCACCGCGCCAGCCTTGCTTGGCGGTGCGTTGCTCGGTGGCCTCGCCGGATTGCTCACTGCGCAACGTCGCAACTACGCCAAGGCTGATCGCCAGGCGGGATTGTTCAGTTACAACGGCGTTTTGCTGGGTTTGTTGCTGAGCCTGTATTTCCCGTGGTCGGCGATGATGCCGCCACTGATCCTGGCGGCCGGCGGCCTGAGCGCGATGATCACTCAGCAATGGCTGAAACGCGTGCGCCTGAGCCAAAACATGCCCGCCTACACCGCACCGTTCGTGGGACTGAGCTGGTTGCTGCTGCTGTTTGCCGCACCGTCCGCCCCGGCTCCGCTGGTTGAGGCGAATACGCTGAACCTGCTTGCGGCGGTGCTGAAAGGCTTCGGTCAGGTGATGTTCCTCGGCCATCCGCTGGCCGGTGCAATGATCGCCGCCGGTTTGCTCATCGCTGATCGCCGGGCATTTTGCTGGGCATTGCTCGCGTCGGCCATCGGCCTCGGCTCCAGTCTGCTGCACCACGAAACCAGCTTCGCGCTGTTCGGCCTAGGTGGCTACAACGCCGTGCTGGCCGCCCTCGCCTTCAGCTCAGAACGCCGCCAGCCGTGGCTGCCGCTGCTGGGCATCGTGCTGGCGCTGCTGGTGACGCCACTGTTCGCCGCCATCGGTCTGACCACGCTCACCGCGCCGTTCATCCTCGCCTGCTGGCTGATCCGCGCCGGCATTCAGATGCTCGGCAAAGCGACGGTTGACGGCGCGTCTTGCGCTCACGGGGAGAATCAACCTAGGCTGCGCTGACTTTCGATTCAGGCGTGATCCATGGACAGCAACAAACACTGGCGTGAACGGCTTTACGTCATGATTTTCCAGACCGACACCACGGCTGGGCGGCGCTTCGACGGCATCTTGCTATTGATCATCCTCGCCAGCCTGGTGATCGTGATGCTCGACAGTATCGACAGCGTTCACCGCAACTACGCCGATGTGCTGGCGTATATCGAATGGGGCTTCACGGCGATCTTTCTCGGCGAGTACATCCTGCGCCTTTATTGCTCGCCGAAGCCGTTGCGCTATGCCTTCAGCTTTTATGGCATCGTCGATCTGCTGGCGATTGTTCCCGGCATCCTCGCGCTGTATTACAGCGACGCGCAGTACCTGTTGATCATTCGGATCATCCGGATGCTGCGGATCTTCCGCGTACTCAAGCTCGGCCCGTACCTGAAACAAGCGCATTACCTGCTCGACGCCTTGCGCGGCAGCAAGCAGAAGATCCTCGTGTTCCTGCTCAGCGTCTGCACGCTGGTGACGGTGTTCGGCACGTTGATGTACGTGGTCGAAGGCCCGGAACATGGCTTCACCAGCATTCCCAAAGGCATCTACTGGGCTATCGTTACGCTGACCACGGTGGGTTATGGCGACATCGTGCCCAAGACGGTTCTGGGGCAGATCATTTCGTCGCTGGTGATGATCACCGGTTACTCGATCATCGCCGTGCCGACCGGGATTTTCACCGCTGAACTGGCCACGGCCATGCGCGGCAGTCAGTTGCATCACGACTGCCCGGTTTGCGCAAAAGACAGCCACGAAACCGACGCTTCTTTCTGCTCACGCTGCGGCAATGCACTGTTCAAGAAAATGGAATAAGCAAAGAGCTTTTTAATCTTTAAACGACTATGCGTGCCCCGTTATAGTCAGTGGCAATTGAACATCACCCCCGTACACATAACCCTGTAGGAGCTGCGGCACGCTGCGATCTTTTGATCTTGCTTTCAACAAACAAAATCAAAAGATCGCAGCGTGCCGCAGCTCCTGCACACATAAAACAAGGAATGCGCAGTGAAAAAACTCTTTGGCGCCTCACTTCTCGCCGCTGGCTTGGCCTTGGCCAACATCGCCCAGGCTGCTCCGACCCTGCTCAACGTTTCCTACGACGTGATGCGCGATTTCTACAAGGACTACAACACTGCGTTCCAGAAACACTGGCAAGCCGAGCACAACGAAAACATCACCCTACAAATGTCTTTCGGCGGTTCGAGCAAACAGGCGCGCTCGGTGATCGACGGCCTGCCAGCTGACGTCATCACCATGAATATGGCGACCGACATCAACGCCCTCGCCGACAACGGCAAACTGGTCCCGGAAAATTGGGTCACGCGTCTGCCGAACAACAGCGCACCGTTCACTTCGGCCACCGTATTCATCGTCCGCAAGGGCAACCCGAAAGCCCTGAAAGACTGGCCGGACCTGCTCAAGGACGGCGTACAAGTGATCGTGCCAAACCCGAAAACTTCGGGTAACGGTCGCTACACCTACCTCTCGGCCTGGGGTTATGTGCTGAAAAACGGTGGTGACGAGAACAAGGCCAAAGACTTCGTCGGCAAACTGTTCAAACAAGCGCCAGTGCTCGATACCGGTGGCCGTGCCGCGACCACCACGTTCATGACCAACCAGATTGGCGACGTGCTGGTGACCTTCGAAAACGAAGCGGAAATGATCGCCCGCGAGTTTGGTCGTGATCAGTTTGAAGTGATCTACCCAAGCGTCTCCGCCGAAGCCGAGCCGCCAGTGACCGTGGTCGACAAAGTCGTCGACAAGAAAGGCACTCGCGCTGCTGCCGATGAGTACCTGAAATACCTGTGGTCGCCGGAAGGCCAGGAAATCGCTGCCGCCAACTATCTCCGTCCACGTGACCCGGCGGTGCTGGCGAAGTACACCGATCGTTTCCCGAAAGTTGATTTCCTGTCAGTGGAGAAGACCTTCGGTGATTGGCGTTCGGTGCAGAAGACCCACTTCAATGATGGCGGGATCTTCGATCAGATTTATACCGGCCAGTAATGGCTGAGTGGCAATGAAAAAGGCGACCTGAAGAGGTCGCCTTTTTTGTGCACATGACATAGTCCCTGTAGGAGCTGCCGAAGGCTGCGATCTTTTGATCCTGGCTTTTAAAAACAAAGTCAAAAGATCGCAGCCTTCGGCAGCTCCTACAAGGGATCGGGCTTGGTCGTTACATCGGCGGGGTGACGCCATCCTTGCCGGCCGAGATCGATTGCGCGGTCAGCGTGCCGTCCGCACTTTGCGTGACGAACGTAACAATCTTCACCCCGACCTTGAGCAAGCTGCGATCCCCCGGCATCAGATTCACAATCGGCACATCCTCCGGCACCAGGATCTTCTGCTGCCCGCCCTTGTAGTTGACGGTCAAAGTCCGGCCGTTGCTCACCACCAGATCACCGACGCTGCCATTGGTCATGCTGCTGCCCTTGGCCAGATCGAACGGTCGGTGGCCGTCGCCGCTACCGGCCAGTTCCGGTGGGAATACGTGAACCTCCATGGCCTTGAGCGTGCCGTCCGCTTGCGGCATCGCCGCCGAACCAATGTAACTGCCGGGTTTGATGTCTTCGATGTTGGCGAGGGTGACCGCGCGGACCTTGGTGTCCGCGGTCAACTGGATAACCACGTTTTCGCCACTGTTAACGTGAACCTTCAACGAATCGGTGCTGACCCCGGTGATCTCGCCGCGCACGCCAAGCCGTGTCCCCGGGGCATCGGCGGCTTGTACGGCGCTGACGCCAAGCAAGCCGATCAGGGCAATCGTGGTGGTGCGGCGAAGCAGTTGACGCAACATGGCAATCCTCCGGTGATGAACATTGAAAACTTAGACGCGAACATAAGCACGCTATCGAACAAGATGTAAGTGAATGTATCATCCCCCCTCAGCGGTCGGACGCAAGGTCCGCCACTGGACGACTGCAACCCGGCCGCCACCCATTCCGCAACGGAATAATTGATATCGATCGAAAGCTTCTACCGCCGGCCCGGCCCGTCCCTTAGCCTCACCGCATTCCTTTTCGCTGGATCGAGAAACCCTATGACCACCACAACTCACGCAATGACCCGAGGCATGGTGCTGCTGTTCGCCTTCTGCTGCGGCGCCATCGTTGCCAACATTTACTACGCGCAACCGATCATTGGCTTGATCGCGCCGGACATCGGCCTGACCGACACCATGGCCAGCTTCATCGTCTCGCTGACCCAGATCGGTTATGCGCTGGGCCTGTTCTTTCTGGTGCCGCTGGCGGATCTGCTGGAGAACCGCCGGTTGATGATCATCACCTCCGTGGTGGCGATTGCCAGCCTGCTCGCCGCAGCGTTCACCGATCAGCCGAATCTGTTTCTGCTGGTCTCGCTGCTGGTGGGTTTCAGTTCGGTGTCGGTGCAGATCCTGATTCCTCTGGCCGCGCATCTGGCTCCGGAAGAGTCTCGGGGCCGGGTAGTCGGCGGGATCATGGGCGGTTTGCTGCTGGGCATCCTTTTGGCACGTCCGGTGTCGAGCGTGGTGGCTGACCATTTTGGCTGGCGCGCCATGTTCATGATTGCGGCGGGACTGATGGCGGCAATCAGCATCGTGCTGGCGCTGACCGTACCGAAACGCCAGCCGGATCACAGCGCCTCCTACGGCCAACTGCTGGGTTCGTTGTGGACGCTGCTGCGCCAACAACCGGTGCTGCGTCAGCGGGCGTTTTATCAAGGTTGCATGTTCGCCACCTTCAGCCTGTTCTGGACCGCAGTACCTTTGGAGCTGGCGCGTAACCATGGTTTGTCACAAAGCGAAATCGCGATCTTCGCCCTGGTCGGTGCCATCGGCGCCATCGCCGCTCCAATCAGCGGACGTCTGGCCGACGCCGGCCACACCCGCATCGCCTCGCTGCTGGCGATGATCTTCGCCAGCCTGAG
Organism: Pseudomonas sp. NPDC087346; assembly: GCF_044744235.1. Lineage (NCBI taxonomy): Bacteria > Pseudomonadati > Pseudomonadota > Gammaproteobacteria > Pseudomonadales > Pseudomonadaceae > Pseudomonas > Pseudomonas sp. NPDC087346. Next base: position 25,292 of record NZ_JBIUXX010000035.1, on the reverse strand, counting down.
CTTCCTGCCGGCGTTCATCCATCCGGCCTACAGCGTCATCGGCCTGGCCGTGACCGGCGTAGTGCTCGACTTCTGCGTACAGATGAACATGGTCCTCGGCCAGCGCGCGGTCTACTCCCTCGACGCGAAAAGCCGTGGCCGACTGAACGCGCTCTACATGACCAGCATCTTCATCGGCGGCGCCTTCGGTTCCTCGGTTGCCAGTGCGGTGTACGAGCATGGCGGCTGGCTGTGGATCGTGATTGTCGGTAGTGCATTCCCGTTGCTGGCGTTGTTGCGGTTTTTGAGTGCGTCGCAGCGGCGGTCGCTGGCGACTGCTTGAACTGAAAAAACGGGCAACTCCACTCCCCAAGGTGACTCACGAATCTTGTGGGAGCGGGCTTGTCCGCGATGGCAATCTCAAAAATCCCCGAGCATTCAGATCGTTATCATCCCCCAGCCTTTACCCGCAGCCTGCGCAGCATTGCGAATCACATCAATCTCACTTGGAATGGGCGCGCATAACCCCTGCACTTCTCTCTCACGCAACAAAAGATGTGCGATCTCTACGGCCGCGTTGTATGCCAACTCAAATGTATCTCCCGCAGTGACCGCTCCCGGAATATCCGGAATCTGAATCCCTGTCGCCTTTACTTCGTCTCCCCACTCGATACAAATTGGATAGTGCACAAATGCCTCCAAAGCCATGCAGCTGGTGAGTTGGCACTCAATCACAAATGCTCTCAGTCTTCGTTCACTAATGTCTTTCCGGATGTGAGCAGACGGTTCATTCCCTAGCGGCATGACTCCTATGCCCCCCACCTGCGTTCCGCTTCCATCCCGCCGCAGTCACTCTTGATCGCAGCCAACCGGCTGTTTCCCGAGGATCACGACATGACTCTGCAAGCAAAACTCGATGCGTTCAAAGCTGACTTCAAGGCTGGCAAGCCGCCCTACAACGCACCAGCCGACATTCATCCGGTGATGGAGCGGGCGACTGCCGAGCTGATTGCATCTGGCGCGGCGAGTCGGTCGCTGAAAGTCGGTGACATGGCGCCGTTGTTTACCTTGAAAGATGCCGATGGCGTTCCGCAGTCGTCAGCCGATCTGCTCGCCAGTGGACCGCTGGTGTTGTCGTTTTATCGAGGCGTCTGGTGCCCGTATTGCAACCTTGAACTGCAAGCCTTGCAGGCGTTTTTGCCGACGGTGCTGGAGAACGGCGCCAGCCTGTTGGCGATCTCGCCGCAGATCGCGGCCAACAGCCGCAAGGCGCAGCGCATCAATGAGCTGCAGTTTCCGATCCTCGGCGACCCGCGCAATGATGTGGCTGCGGCGTTCGGTCTGCGCTTCCAGTTGCCGGACTATCTGATTGAGTTGTACAAGAATCTGCGCAACGATCTGCCGACCTTCAACGACGATCCGTCATGGACGTTGCCGATGCCGGCGCGTTTTGTGATCGGTCAGGATGGCGTGATTCGTTACGCCGAGGTCAACCCGGATTACACTCAGCGTCCCGAGCCTGAAGCGATGCTGGATGCGCTTCGAAGCTGAGCCCGACCCAATGCCCTGCCCAGGAGTTGCCATGACCCGACGTACCTTCCTCATCACCGGCGCCAGCAAAGGCATCGGCCGGGCATTGGCCGAGCATCTGGATCGCTCCGGGCACCGGGTGGTTGGTATCGCCCGCAAGCCGGACCTGAGCTTTCCGGGGATTCTGTTTCCGCTGGACCTGAGCAACCGTGCGCTGACTCAGGAGGTGCTGGCGGAACTGGCCAGAACCTACGAGTTCGACGGACTGGTGAACAACGTCGGGCTGGTGCGTCCGCAAGCACTTGGCGACATCGACCTCGATGCGTTTGACGATGTGATGCGGGTCAACCTGCATTCAGCATTGCAAGCGACTCAGGCGGTGTTGCCGGGCATGCGCACACGCGGTTGGGGGCGAGTGGTGAATATCTCCAGCCTGACCGTGCTGGGCATCACTCAGCGCACCGCGTATGCGGCGGCGAAAGCGGCGCTGGTCAGCTTCACCCGTTCGTGGGCATTGGAACTGGCGCAGACCGGGATCACCGTGAACGCAGTGGCGCCGGGGCCGACCGAAACCGAATTGTTTCGCGCCAACAATCCGCCGGGCAGTGAGGGTGAAGCGCGGTATCTGGCCGGGGTGCCGATGGGTCGCTTGGGTCAGCCGGAAGAGATCGCTTCGGCGATTGCGTTTCTGTTGTCCGAGCAGAGTGGCTTTATCACCGGGCAGACGCTGTTCGTCGATGGCGGCGCGTCGGTCGGCAAAGCTGCGTTCTGAGCAACACCGCAAATCCCCTGTAGGAGTGAGCCTGCTCGCGATAGCGGTGTGTCAGCCGAATCAATATTGACTGACACACCGCTATCGCGAGCAGGCTCACTCCTACAAGTGGATCTCTGACTATTTCAATATTGGGTAAGGATTCGAGATGGACCGCCTCGCCGCCATGGAAACCTTCGTCTACGTCGTGGAAACCGGTTCGTTTTCCGCCGCCGCGCGACGCTTGAATATCGGCCAGCCCGCCGTGTCGAAAACCATCGCCCAACTCGAAACCCGTCTCGCCGTACGCCTGCTGTTGCGCTCGACCCGGGGCCTGACCCCGACCGAGGCCGGCCTGGCCTTTTTCGAACGGGCCAAACGTGCCATCGAAGAAGCCGACGAAGCCGACAACGCCGCGCGTGGCACCGCCAGCGGCCTGAGTGGCAACCTGCGCATCAGCGCCGCCGTGACCTTTGGCCGGATGCACATCGTGCCGAAACTCGGAGCGTTTCTCGATCAGCATCCGCAACTGAACATCGACCTGATACTCGACGACCGCAACATCAATCTGGTGGAAGAAGGCATCGACGTCGCGTTACGCATGGGCGCCCTCAACGACTCCGGCCTGACCGCACGCAAGATTGCCGAGTGCCGCCGCGTAGTTCTCGGCACTCCAGCGTACTTCGCCGCACACGGCGAGCCCGACTGCCCCGCCGCATTGAGCAAACACCAAGCGGTGATCTATGCCCTCGGCGGTGGCGCCACCTGGCAGTTCACCAAGGGCGCCGACAAACAATCGACGATCCTCAGCGGTCGCCTGCGCGTCAGTGCCGCCGAAGGCCTGCGCGAAGCGGTGCTCGCACACCAAGGCCTGACCCTGGCATCCGCATGGATGTTCGCCCCGGAACTGGCCAGCGGCGCGGTCAAGTCCGTGATGAGCGACTGGACCCTGCCGGACATGGACCTGTGGGCGGTGTTTCCGACGGGAAGAATGGCGAGCGCCAAGGCGCGGGCGTTTGTGGAGTATGTGCAGGGGTTGTTGACTGGCGTTCGGTAAAACACAAAGAGCGGTCAACACCCACACAGCAAAACGGCGATCCAAAGATCGCCGTTTCCATTCACTGCCCGTACTGCTTGCTCAACCCCGGGGGCACGCCGTGGATGTCGGTGTCTTCCCATGGGCCGTTGGGGCTGATCGAGCGGCTCCAGCCGTTGTTCCAGCGGAAGTAGGTGCGCTGGCGGTAGAAGGTGTCGGTCTGGTCTTCGAGGACGTAGACGCCGAGTTTGGCATCCCAGTGGCTGTTGCCACCCGGTGGCGGGGCGAAGCTGGCGGAGGTGCGCGGGACGGGTTTCGCCGGTTTGGCCGGGATGCTTTTGCCGGGTGTCGGCGAGGTCGACGGGGTCGGGCCCGGCTGTGACGGCGGGATCGGCGGCAGGTTGCTGGTCGGTTCCGGTCGGTGCACCGCACATGCGCTCATGCCCAGGGCCAGTGTGAGGACTGTGATTCGGGCGATGGTGTGCATGGCGGTGCTTTCCTGTTGTTTCCCGGTTATTTATCCGGGCTGTCGATAGTGAGTTTTTGTGGCGCGGTGGTGCTGCTGGCCAGAGGCTCGCTGCGACCGACCCACTCACCGGCAGTTGGCTGGCCGGCACGGGAGACGCGCGCAACCAGTTGGACTTCAGGGAAGTTCGACAGTTTCAACTGCGGCATCATTGCGTCGGCATCACCCAGTTCGACCGTTACCGGCAGATCGGCGACGGTCAGGCGCTTGGCCGCCAATGGCGCAGGTGGGCCGGACGTGGCGCGAGCGAAGATGAACACGCTGTCGCCCGGCTGCACTTTGCCTTTCAGCTCGCTGGCCAGATCGACGCGGACCTTGAGCAATGCTGCGACCTTGGTGGCAGGTGCTTGGGCGACCTTGCCGCCACTGGCTTCGAGGCGTTCGGTGGCGCGGGCGATTCCGCCTTGCAGTGCGGCGCGGGAATTGTCTTCTGGCGGCAGTTGCGCCAACAGGCGATTCCAGTAGTCGATTGCTTGCTGATAGCGCTCGCCTTCAAACGCGGCGATACCCAGCAGACCGAGGCTGGTGACTTCTTTCGGATCGGCTTTCAGGGCTTCGTCAGTCAGGGCCTGAATCTTGTCCGACCACTTTTTACCGTCGGCAAAATACTGCGCCTGCGCCCACTGACCGAGCAGCTCCGGCTGACGACCGGCGAGGTTTGCAGCGCGTTCGAACATCTTCGCCGCGTCCGCCGGACGATCCTGAGCCATGTAAGTGCGACCGAGGAAGTACAAGCCTTCCGCCGAGTCTGGTTGCGCCGCGACGGCACGCTCCAGACGCTGGGTCATCTCTTCCATCGACTGCGGCGCCTGAGCGAATTCGCGGGTCAGTTCAACCTTGTCGGCGGCACCGAAGTGCAGATACAGACCGAGGCCGAGCACCGGCACCAACACCGCAGCCAGCAACGGCAGCGGTTTGCCGAGAATGGACACTTTCGGTGCGGCAACGCCTTCGGTATCGGCGAGCAGTTCACGGGCCGCTTCGGCACGACCGCTGTCCATTTGCGCGGCGTCGAGTACGCCTTCGGCCTGTTGCGTTTGCAACTCGGCGACACGCTCCTGATACAGGGCAACGTTGAGGGCGGTGCGATCTTCTTCACGCTGGGCACGACGGCCACGCAGCACGGGAATCAACAGGAAACTCAGGGCGACCAGAAGCAACAGCCCTGCGGCAAGCCAGAAATCAATCATTCTTGGTTTTTATCCAACAGTTGGTCGAGGCGCTGACGCTCTTCGGTGGAAAGCAACGACGGCGTGGCGCTGCGTTGGCCGCGACGACGGCGGACGATCACTGCGATCACCACAACACCGCCGAGCAACAGACCCGCCGGGCCAAACCACAGCAGCGCAGTCTTGGCATTGAGCGCAGGTTTGTAGCGGACGAAATCACCATAGCGATCGACCATGAAATCGATGATCTGCTGATTGTCCTTGCCCTCGCCGAGCATGCGGAAAATCTCTTTGCGCAGGTCGGCGGCAATCGGTGCGTTGGAATCGGCGATGTCCTGGTTCTGACATTTCGGGCAGCGCAGTTCCTTGGTCAGCTCGCGGAAACGCTCACGATCACCTTCCTTGGCGAATTCGTAAGTGTCGATGGCGGCATGCGCGACACCGGCCAGACTCAGGCCCAACACTACAGCGGCTAGAAAGCGCTTCATGGCTTGGCCTCATCAACCAGTGCCTGATACTTGGCCGCCAGTTTTTCGCGCCAGACCTGCTCGTCGATCACGCCGACGTACTTGTCGCGGATGATGCCCTTGGCGTCGATGAAGAAAGTTTCCGGAGCGCCGTACACGCCGAGATTCAGGCCCAGCGAGCCTTCGTCATCACGGATGTCCAGCACATACGGATTGTGGAACTCGGCCAGCCACTTCAACGCATCAGCGTTGGTGTCCTTGTAGTTGATGCCGTAGATCAGCACACCGCGCTCGGCCAGCTTGTTCAGCACCGGATGCTCGACCCGGCAGGAAATGCACCAGGTGCCCCAGACATTGACCAGTGCCGGTTTGCCGAGAATGTCAGCCTTGGTCAGGGTCTTGTCGCCCTGCACGCTTGGCAGAGTGAACTCCGGGAACGGCTTGTTGATCATCGCCGACGGCAGTTCCGCCGGATCAAGGTACAGACCACGATAAAGAAACACCGCCACCAGCAGGAAAATCGCCAGTGGCACCAGCATCAACCAACGTCTCATGCAGCGGCTCCTTCCATGCCCAGGGCTTCACGCACCTTGGCTTTGACCTTGACTCGATAACGCCGATCCAATGCCGCCAGCAGTCCACCGAAACCGGTCAACAGGCCGCCGAACCAGATCCAGCGCACGAACGGTTTAACGTGAACCCGCACCGCCCAGGCGCCGTTATCCAGCGGCTCGCCGAGTGCGACGTAGAGGTCACGGGTGAAACCGGCGTCAATGCCCGCTTCGGTCATCACCGAGTTCTGCACCGTGTACAAACGTTTTTCCGGGTGCAGCACGCTGACTTCCTTGCCATCGCGGATGACCCGGATGGTGCCCTTGTCGGACGTGAAGTTCGGGCCTTCGAAGTGCTTGGCGCCTTCGAACACGAAGTGATAACCGGCCAGATCCATCGACTCGCCCGGCGCCAGACGCAAGTCGCGTTCGGCACTGTTCTGACTCGACAACACCACACCCAGCGCGCAAACCGCGATACCCAAGTGAGCGATCTGCATGCCCCAGTAGCTGCGGGTCAGGGTTGGCAGGCCTTTGATCAAACCTTTGTGGCGCGTCTTGTCGAAGATGTCGCGCACGCCGGCCAGCAATACCCACGCAGCGAGCAGGAAGGTCGCGATCACTGCCCAGTTGAAATCGCCATAAGCGACACCGGCCACCACCGCCAATACGACGCTGCCCAGCAGCACCGGGGTCAGCATGTTCACCAGCCATTTCACCGGGGTGTCTTTCCAGCGCACGAGCATACCGACCGCCATCACCATCATCAGCAATGCCATCAACGGAATGAACAACGCGTTGAAATACGGTGGGCCGACCGACAACTTGGCGCCGCTCAGTGCATCGAGAATCAGCGGATACAGGGTGCCGAGCAGAATCATCGACGCCGCCACCACCAGCACCAGGTTGTTGCCCAGCAGCAGGGTTTCCCGCGACCACAGGTTGAAGCCGACCTGGCTCTTGACCACCGGAGCGCGCAACGCAAACAGCGTCAGCGAACCACCGACCACGAACAGCAGGAAGATCAGGATAAACACGCCGCGCTCAGGATCGGAAGCAAACGCGTGCACCGAAGTCAGTACGCCGGAACGTACGAGGAAAGTACCGAGCAGGCTCAACGAGAACGCCGCAATCGCCAACAACACCGTCCAGCTCTTGAACACGCCACGTTTTTCCGTGACCGCCAACGAGTGAATCAATGCAGTGCCGACCAGCCATGGCATGAACGAGGCGTTTTCCACCGGGTCCCAAAACCACCAGCCGCCCCAGCCCAATTCGTAGTAAGCCCACCACGAACCGAGGGTGATGCCGATGCCGAGGAATGCCCAGGCAACAATCGTCCACGGACGCGACCAGCGAGCCCATGCCGCATCAAGACGACCACCCATCAACGCCGCAATAGCGAAGGCGAACGCCACCGAAAAACCGACGTAACCCATGTACAACATTGGCGGGTGAACGATCAGGCCGATGTCTTGCAACAGTGGATTGAGGTCAGCGCCATTGCTGGGCATTTGCGGCAAGATGCGTTTGAACGGGTTGGACGTGAGGATCAGGAACAGCAGAAAACCGGTGCTGATCATGCCCATTACTGCCAGAACGCGGGCGAGCATGACTTGCGGCAACTGCCGCGAGAACACTGACACCGCGAACGTCCAGCCACCGAGAATCAGTGCCCAAAGCAGCAATGAACCTTCGTGGGCGCCCCACACTGCGCTGAATTTGTAATACCACGGCAAAGCAGTATTCGAGTTGTTCGCGACATAGGCGACGGAGAAATCGTCGGTCATGAACGCGTAGGTCAGGCTACCGAAGGCAAACACCAGGAACGCAAACTGGCCCCACGCGGCCGGCTGGGCCAGGCTCATCCACAAACGGTCGCCGCGCCAGGCGCCGAGCAACGGCACCACGGCCTGCACCAGCGCAAAGCACAGCGCCAGAATCATCGCCAGATGGCCCAACTCAGGAATAAACAGTGCGGACGTCATCGATCAACCCTCCTTCGCAGGTGTTGGCGCGGACTGGCCGCTGTCCTTCAAGGCTTTGGTCACTTCCGGTGGCATGTATTTCTCGTCGTGCTTGGCCAGCACTTCATCGGCAACCACTACGCCGTCGGCGTTGATCTTGCCAAGGGCGACGATGCCCTGCCCTTCGCGGAACAGATCCGGAAGGATGCCGCGATAGGTGATGGTCACGGATTTGTTGAAGTCGGTGACGACGAATTTGACGTCGAGCGAATCGCCGGAACGTTGCAGCGAACCCTTCTCGACCATGCCGCCAGCGCGAATCCGCGTGTCCTGCGGTGCTTCGCCGTTGGCAATCTGGGTCGGCGTGTAAAACAGATTGATGTTCTGCTGCAGCGCGCTCAAGGCCAGGCCGACGGCGGCGCCGACCCCGACCAGGATGGCCAGAATGATGATCAGACGTTTCTTGCGCAGCGGATTCACTTGCCGTTCTCCCGGCGCAGACGACGCGCCTCTTGTTGCAGATACCGCTTGCGGGCCAGGATCGGCGCCGCCACGTTGAAACCCAGCACCGCCAGGCAGATGCCGTAGGCCGACCAGACGTACAGGCCGTGATGACCCATGGCGAGGAAGTCGCCGAATGAAGCGAAACTCATCGAGCGGCCTCCAGACTGTTCTGCACTTCTTCTTTCACCCAACTGGCGCGGGCTTCGCGCTTGAGCACTTCAAGACGCATGCGCAGCAGCAACACGGCGCCAAAGAAGCAGTAGAAACCCAGCACCGTCAGCAACAGCGGCAGCCACATCTCGGCGGGCATCGCCGGTTTTTCGGTGAGGGTGAAGGTCGCGCCCTGGTGCAGGGTGTTCCACCACTCCACCGAGTATTTGATGATCGGAATATTGATCACGCCAACGATGGCCAGCACGGCGCAGGCCTTGGCGGCGCTGTCGCGGTTGCTGATGGCGTTGCCCAGCGCGATCACGCCGAAATACAGGAACAGCAGAATCAGCATCGAAGTCAGACGCGCATCCCAGACCCACCATGAACCCCAGGTCGGCTTGCCCCAGATCGCCCCGGTGACCAGCGCCACGGCGGTCATCCACGCGCCGATCGGTGCCGCGCATTGCAGGGCGACGTCGGCCAGTTTCATCTTCCACACCAACCCTACGACACCGCACACCGCCAGCATCACGTAGATCGACTGAGCGAGCATCGCGGCGGGAACGTGGATATAGATGATGCGAAAGCTGTTGCCTTGCTGATAGTCCGGCGGCGCGAAGGCCAGGCCCCAAACGACGCCGACGGTAATCAGCAACAACGCTGCAATGCTCAGCCACGGCAACAACTTGCTGCTGATGCCGTAGAACCACTTGGGCGAGCCGAGCTTGTGAAACCAGGTCCAGTTCATACTGTTTCCATCACGGGTGCTGCTCATCGTTGTGAGCTAGCCAGGGTCTTTACTGGTTAAATTTTAACCAGACCTCATTATTCGCCGACGCTGATCTTCAGGCCAGCAGCTATTGCAAAGGGTGTCAGGGTTATCGCCAGGGCGGTCAGGCTACCAAGCCACAGCAAATAACCGGTCGCCGGCATGCCTTGCAAGGCTGCCTGCAAGGCGCCACTGCCAAGAATCAACACCGGGATATACAACGGCAGAATCAGCAGCGCCAGCAACAGGCCGCCACGTTTCAAACCGACCGTCAGCGCCGCGCCCACCGCACCGAGCAAGCTCAGCACCGGTGTACCCAGCAGCAACGAAAGCAACAACACCGGCAGACAGGCGGCAGGCAAACCGAGCATCAATGCCAGCAATGGCGAGAGCAAAACCAGTGCCAGCCCGGAAAACAGCCAGTGTGCCAGCACCTTGGCCAACACCAGAAGTGCCAGGGGGTGCGGCGAAAGGACCCACTGTTCCAGCGATCCATCTTCGAAATCACTGCGGAAAAGCCCGTCCAGCGAGAGCAGGACCGACAAAAGCGCGGCCACCCAGACTAACCCCGGGGACAAGTTTTGCAACAGTTGCGTCTCTGGTCCGACGGCCAGCGGGAACAAAGCGATGACGATGGCAAAGAAAATCAGTGGATTGGCCAGCTCCGCCGGGCGGCGAAACAGCAGTCGGGACTCACGGGCAACCAGCAGGCCGAACACACTCATACCGCCCAATTCCCCAGATCGATGTCTCGATAACCGGCCGGCATCCGGCTCAGCGTGTGGTGGGTGGTCAACACCACCATGCCGCCGCGCTCGCAGTGGGCGGCCAGATGTTCTTCGAGTTGCGCCACGCCCTGCTTGTCGAGGGCGGTGAACGGTTCGTCGAGAATCCACAGCGGCGGGCTGTCCAGATACAAGCGTGCCAGCGCCACGCGACGTTGCTGACCGGCGGACAGGCTGTGGCAGGGAACATCTTCGAATCCGCGCAATCCTACAGCTGCCAATGCTTGCCAGATCGCCTGGCGCGTGGCGGGTTGATGCAGGGCGCAGAGCCAGGAGAGGTTTTCTTCCGGGGTCAGCAGCTCTTTGATCCCGGCGGCGTGGCCGATCCACAGCAGGTTGCGTGCGAGTTCGCTGCGTTGTTCGGTCAACGGCTCGCCGTTGAGCAATACCTGACCGCTGGTCGGCTGCATCAGACCGCTGAGCAGGCGCAGCAAACTGGTTTTGCCGCTGCCGTTGGGGCCGCTGATTTGCACCATATCGCCACTGGCCAGTCTCAATTCGAGATTTTCGAAGAGCAGCCGAAGGTCACGCTCACAGGCGAGGGCAACGGTTTGCAGGACAGGGCTGGTCAAGGGATCACGGGCCTTATACGGTTCAAGTCGGCTCTGGAACGGCCGTTAAAGAGATGCAGCATAGATGCAATGACGGCTTGATCTAGAGAGCTGCGTCAAACAATTGCTATGTTTTCTGAACGAAGCGCAAGACGCGCGGCATTATACATGGCGTGCCTTACTCTCAAGAGTGCAATTTCCTCAGGTTGTGTCCGCGTATGACAGGCGAAATGAACATCCTCCCGCTCCCGCCAACCAGCCCGGCGACCGTTCGCCCGCAGGTCGGTGAATTGCTCAAGTTGCTGACACCGGTCGAAGGCTTGATCGGCGCCGGGCAAAGCGCCAAGGCTGAGGTGTTGTCGCTGAAACAGGCGGATCAGACTTTTCAGTTGTTGCTCAAGGTGACGCTGGATGGCGGTCGTCAGACCACCGTGCAAGCGACCAGCAATCTGCCGCTTGCGCAGGGCACCAGCCTGGCAATCACTCAGCCGTCGGCGGGTAATCTGGCGATTACCGTGCAACAGGCGATTGCCAGCAGTGTTGCCGCCCTCACCCGCATCGACACCACACAATTGCCGGTCGGCACCCTGCTGCAAGGCAAAGTGCTGACCTCGCAGACATTGCCGCAAGTGCCGGGGCAACCGACGGTCTACCGCTCGATGGTCAGCCTGCTCAACACCGCGTTGAGCGGCGCCACGCTGGATATCGACAGCCCGCAGCCGCTGCGCATCGGCACCCTGCTCTCGGCGCTGGTGCAAGACGCGCAAACCCTGAAATTCCTGCCAATGAGCAGCCGTCAGGAGCAATTGGCGGTGAGTCAGCAACTGGTCAGCCAACAGAACCGTCAGGGTTCGTTGACTGGCTTGCTCAACGCGCTGCAAAACCTGCCGGCCGATACCGATCAGACTTCGCAGGATCTACGCGCAGCCGTTGATCGACTGCTCGCCAGCCTGCCGGATGCGCAACAACTGAGCACACCGAAAGGCCTGGCTCAGGCGCTGGCCAACAGCGGCATGTTCCTCGAAGCGAAGCTGCTGACCGGACAAACCCCAACGCTGGCCCCAGACATGAAGGCCGATCTGCTCCGACTGATCGCGCAACTGACGCCGGGCTTGCCGAGCAGCACCAGTTTCAACGCAATCATCGCCGCCAACACGCTCGCGCAAGCGTTGCCGAACTTCGTGCGCAACGCCCTCGGCACGCTGGGTCAGGTCAGCGCCAAACCACAGCCGGGCGGTTTCCCGTTGCCCGACCGATTGCTCGCCAATCTCGAAGGCGAAGGCGATCTGGAGCAATTACTGCGACTCGCCGCTGCGGCGGTGTCGCGCCTGCAAAGCCATCAGTTGTCGAGCCTGGAACAGACGGGTGTCACCGATGACGGCCGGCTGCTCAGCACCTGGCAACTGGAAATCCCCATGCGCAATCTGCAGGACATCGTGCCGTTGCAGGTCAAGTTCCAGCGCGAAGAAGCGCCAGAAAAAGAGCAGCCCAACGAACGCCGTGACGAACGCGAACCCAAGCAGCAATTGTGGCGAGTTGATCTGGCGTTCGACATGGAACCGCTCGGCCCGCTGCAGATTCAGGCGCAGTTGATCGCCGGCAGCCTGTCCAGCCAGCTCTGGGCCGAACGGCCATACACTGCTGATCTGATCGAAAACAATCTGTTCGCACTGCGCCAGCGTCTGCTCGACTCCGGGCTGAACGTCGGCGATCTCGACTGCCATCAGGGCACACCGCCGCAGGGCAACCAAACCCGTCTTGAACATCGCTGGGTCGACGAAACCGCATGAATGATTCCACTGCCCCGCGCCAGGCCATCGCGCTCAAATACGACGGCAACCACGCCCCGACCCTCACCGCCAAGGGTGACGATGAACTGGCCGAAGAAATCCTGCGGATCGCCCGCGAGTGCGAAGTGCCGATCTACGAAAACCCGGAGTTGGTAAGGTTGTTGGCACGGATGGAATTGGGCGACAGCATTCCCGAGGAGCTGTACCGGACGATCGCCGAGATCATCGCGTTTGCATGGAACCTGAAGGGCAAGTTCCCCGAGGGACGGGACCCGAATGCACCGATGGTCGAGAAAGACATCACCGAACGCAGTGACGATTTCTGAGTGTTACACCCCATGATCTAGAGCGCCTTGCTGACTCATACCATTGGTCGAGACTGTCATATCTGACAGGTGCAACGACGACATTATCGCCTCCAAATAGACAGGCAGCGTCAACTTCACCACCTCCTGACGCTGTCAACTTTCAGGAGCGATCAGATGTCCTCGATCACACACACTCAATGCAGTTCAGCAAGGCTCGACTTGTCGGTCTTGCCCGCCCCCCTGATTCCGGCACTTGTCAGACCGATAGACGGGGACGAGGGCTACCATGGCGGGCTTGGAGCAAACGCTCAAAGCACTGACCTGCTCGTCATCGTAGATCCATGGCTTGATATGCGAATAGGCCAGAAGTGCCTTTTTTACTGGGGTGATGATGTCGCGCCAGTTAAAACAGAGATTATTGATACGCCCGAAAAGCTTAACAAACCCCTGCAGTTTCTCGTGCCGGCAAATCAACTACTGAATGGTCGCGTTTTTCCGGTTTTTTACCGAGTCGTACGCTCTAGTGGTAACGAAGCTGAATCAGGAAAACTCAGTATCCTGATCAAGTTCACAAAACCTGGGGGCGTTCTTCTCAAACCCGAGCCGCTGGGTCACCCCGAATTACGCTATGCGTTTATCCCGGACATCAAGGACGGGGTTGACGCTGAGTCGGCTGAAAAAGGCATCACGCTACTTATAGCGCCGTATCCGAACATGACGATTTTCGACCGCATCGTAGCTCGTTGGGGCAATGCAGAAAGAGTTGATTTTTATCCTGTCACTGCCGACCAGATAGACGACCCGAAAAACCATCCGATCCTGATCATGTTCGACAAGACGCTGATCAAACGGGCTGGCAATGGTGTCCATGCGGTGACCTATCAAGTAATTGATCGATGCGGCAACCGCCCGGACGACAAGGCACCTTGGGCAATTGCAACTGATGTTCAGGTGAACCTGGATCGCATTCCGCCACCGATGATAGAAGACACAGAAGAGGGAGTGCTGGACCCTGCGTACGTGAAAGCCCCGCAGGTCATTGTTTCAGGAATGGGATTGATAGCGGGAAACCGCGTCCGCGTTCACTGGCAGGGCCGAGAAGAGCGGGAAACGCAATCGCAGGTGTATACCGGGGTCGGCGAGATGAGATTTGCAATTCCGCTTGCCTGGGCTAATGAAAGCAACGAACACGCCGTTGCCGTGACCTCGAAAGTGGAACGAAACGGCATGGAAATAACCTCCGACCCCACGCCGATATTCATCAAGACGACCATTGTGCTCACCCTCCCTGAAGTGCTCGAAGCCTACGGCACCTCGGGTGAACTTTTAAAAATGGACGACATCTATCGCGCCACACATGTCACTGTGGAAATCCCTGAGTTCTTAGGCATGGCCGTTGGCCAGAGCATCCGGCTGCGGTGGACGCATTCGCGCTTTACCTACGACAGCGCAATAACGACAGTCGATAACGTGGGTCCCATGCAATTTTTGATACCGCGCATGGAAGTCGTGGATGCGATCGGCAGCGCCGTCAACATCAGCTTTACCCTGCGCACATTCCCAGCGGGTCCATTGCACCGTTCGGTGGTCTTCAAGCTGACTATCGAGCCACAGCAGTTCGTCCTTACCCCGCCTCGCCTGACCCCCGATCAACGCACCATCACTGTTCGATATACAGGGATGGTGACGGGTTATCACGCACGCGTACGCATTGTCGGCGTGAGTAAAGAAGATACCCCATGGATGAACCTGACCACTGGAGTGACCGCAGAGTTTGCTGTTCCACCCGAGTGGATAACGGCAAACAAGGGCAAGGCCGTGCTGTTCAACTACTGCATCAACCGGCTTGGCGTTAGTGAAAACAGTCAGTTTGCGCAAATGTTAAGGATTGTCCTTCCAAACGACACCTCCTCAACAGAGCCACTTCGCTTGAACATTGACCATCCCGGCGATGCAAGCGCCCAGGAGATCGCATGAACATCAATCTGCAGCATATCGACCCCATTAGCCCAAGTGTTCTTGAGGCACCCCCACCTGGCGACCGTCTGAACGTGCAAAACGATGTGTATATGAACGAGCATATAACGGTTCGGGCACCCCAATACCCGGGCATGGCCATCGGGCACAGATTGACAGTCCGCTGGGTAACCGGACGCTACAAATTCGACACCGCTACGCAGACCGTCACCGAAACAGGCGCTTTCGACTTTTTGATTCCTCGATGGCTCTTCGTTGACTCGATCGGTTCTCTGGCGACTATCAACTACTCAATCAGACTGCCGAATCAACCTCTGATCCCTTCCAGGACACTGACCCTGCAAGTCGACGCGCAACAATTCAATCTGACAGAGCCAAGGCTCTCGGCAGATCAAAAAAGAGTCACTGTAAAATTTTTGGGGCAGACGACGGGTTACACCGTAAAAGTCCGCTGGCATGGTGTCGTCGTTCGAAACACCGAAACCAAACCCATCCTGGACAGTGCTTCTATCCCTTTTGACATCCCCGATAGCTGGCTGAAAGAGAACGCAGGAAAAACAGTGCGCATCAACTACTCCGTCTATCTATCCGGGTCCGGGAAAAAGCTCATGTTTTCACAGGTACTCACCGTCAACCTGTAAGTCAGAGGCATCTTTAGTGAACATAAAAAGAGCGACTTGCTGTCGTGCAAGTCGCCCTTGAAAATGCTTTCAATACATAAAAAACAATCTGCCAGTTGCCGCACTATTACCAAACGTCAGACTGCTCGTCGGCATGAAAAGCAAACACCTTTTCTGCGCGGTCCATCAGCGTAACCCGGACAATGGGTAGCAGGCGGCCCGTTACCTCAAAGTAGTCTTTCTGCATGAATTTTGCGCCCTCCAGTCCAACCGCTTTAGCCGCTGTGTAAATGTAAACAAATGCCTCGACAGGTAAATTTTTGGTACCGGCCGGCCATTTCGCCAGCACCGCTTCGTTGATTTCCTTGCGTTCCCAAGCCTCTTGAAAGTTATCGCGTGCTTGCAAACTGATTTTGAACTGATCTTTATCCGCATTAAAACTACACTGACTCCAATGCCGATCACCGGTTCTTCGATGAATAATGGCTTACCCATTGCGCAAGCGTCGTGACATCCTCTTCAGGGCACGAGCCGCTGGAAGATAGAAATGATTTATTTGTGCCACAACCCTTGTTACTTCGGTTCGGGTAAACCACTCCATCCTCGAAAAAAGCATAAAGTGCAAAAATCACACCTTATGCCTTTTTAACCTCAATCGCATCGATCGCACTTAACGTCCTTTCACCGTCGATATCTGATCTTCCTCATGGAAACTGAAAACCGTCGCAGTCCCAGGTGAGAGATCCACCCTGATAACAGGCAGCACCTCTGCGGTCATATTGAAATAATCCTGCTGGATGTATTTCGCACCGGTCACGCCTGCACCATCGCCCTGACGCTGCAGATAAAAGAAAGCGTAAAGCGGTAGTTGCTTTGGAATATCCTGCGGCCAAAGAGACAGGATTATTTCGTTGTGTTGTGGTCGCTCCCCCGCAGGCGGCTCAAAATGAGCTCGCGCATCGAGACTGATGGCAAACTGTTCAACAGTTGAAGTAAATCCACATTGATGTCTATTTCTTTCTGAAAAAGATCCAGAACCCGCCACCGATCGATAATGCGTTTTCCACTTCTCCAACGTATTCACGCCCTCCTCCGGGCAAGAGCGGCTATTCGCGGGATACGAACTATGGGCCCCGCAACCACCGGTGCCGGTGCGATACCAACTCGCCGCATCCGTGGGAAACGAGCACAAAAGGCTGATCGGGTAAGTGCCTAAGCGCTCGGCGGTGGCGAAGTCCTTGAAAATGAACCCGTGAAGATCTCCCCAAGCCAATGTTGTGATGCCTAAATCCTTACGCAAGTAAGAAAAAGGAACCCCTTTCTTGTCAATAGCAGTAGGGCTTGGATTCCAGGAATGGTAAGACGGCTTGGCTCCGGTAGTACGCATTATCACACCACTGCAATAATACGCGGGCTTTCCGCTACAGTTGTTTGAAACATTGTTGTATCGGCTATTCAGCCTTTCAGCGACCAACTGACCGAATCGTTGATCGTTGGCATCAAAACTGAATATCTGCTTGTTGGCTACCGCCATATTGATTTTCACAATAGGGACGTACAAAGACGTCTCAAGATAATATTCGCGTTGAAATTTTTGCGCGTCCGCCAATTTACCGGGCGCCGAAGCCTCGTAAAACAAGGCCTCGACTGGAAGTTTCTCAGGCTTGCTTTCATCCCAGGTTTCAACCAGAACCTCAGTAGGCTTGGCCGTCCACGCTGCATCCACAAGTTTGTGCGCTTCCAGACTGGCCTTGAATTGCGCAGCGACAACGGTACTTAACGAACATTGATTCTTTGGCAAAGAATCATGTTCCTTGAAGTTTTCTAACCAAGCCGCAGCCGTAGTGGGAGAGCCCCATAATTTTGCACAATTGGCAAGATCAGGATCCGCTTGCGCCACTTTCGGTGCAAACCCACAACCGTGATCTGCCCGTTCATTGAGTGATTCAGTCGGAAAAGGGAAAATACAACGCAGACTTACGGCCTTACCCGCAACCAATGCTGAAGTCTGGTCTTTCAAGATAAAACCGCTTTTTCTGTTTCCGTTAAGTGCAGTGCTACCGACATCCGAACGAATATAGGCAAATGCAACGGACCCAAGTTTTGTCGCTTGCGACCCGTAATCCCAAAACTTGAAGAACGTACTGTAATCCACGGCCCGCAAGAGAACACCAGAACAATAGTATGCAGGTGCTCCATTCGAACACTGGGCAGCACTGCTATTGTATTTCGCATTTAAATCCGTCACCAACGCCTGTCCGGACATGGCACTGACATTTGTCGCAAGCCACGCCATTAAAAACAACATATATTTCATACCCTGACCTCCGATGATTTAAATTCATCTTTAGTATGTTGGGCACCACACAGAACACACTACTGTCAGACCTGACGGTTTCGACAAACGGTCATTGCCATCAAGATCAAAATAACAAAGTACAAATTACAAATTTGCTCGCATGCACCACATCCAGCACAACACCAGACTTCTCCTGAACTCGCTAAATACCGGTAACAGAAACTGATTGTTCCTCAGGATGAAAACTGAATGTCGCCACTTCCCCCCGTAAAAGTCACGCGTATAACCGGCAAGTAATTTAAAGTCTGTTCATAGTAATCTTCTTGAATAAAGCGGGCACCAGCAAGCCCTGTTTGCGGGACAGTGGAAAAAACATAAATAAATGCTTCCAAAGGTAGTTTTTCCGGAATGCCTACAGGCCATGCCGCCGTTACGATTTCAATTGTGTAATTTAAATCTACGGGATCCTGGAAATTATTTCTGCCTTGTAAAAAAATTGCAAACTGGTCTTTACCCGGACCTATACTGCATTGATGAAATTTCCGATTGGCCGCTCCTGATACGGAATGATAGTGGCTTTTCCATGCAGCCAAAGTCAAAATCTCCATATCCTCACAAGAGTCACCCTCATCAGGAAAATAATCGTGACGCCCGCATGAATGTTTCCGATATGTGCCAGTCGCCCCATCCACCGGAAAAACACATCGCACCGTGATTGGCTGAGAGTTTGACTTTATTGCAAATTTCAGGCTCTTGAAAGTAAAGCCCTGTCTCTCGGAATTATAAAGACCTTTCATCTTTACATCTTTTCTAAGATAGGAAAAGGAAACGCCGTCCCGTGCAATGGATCCTCCACTCGGATCCCAGGCATGGTACTTAGTGGTCGCGTTAGTAGTTCTGATCATTATCCCGTTGCAAAAATAGGCTGCGTTGCCGGAACAATCATTTGCAATATTATTGAAGCGTGCGTTCATTTGCTCGGCGACTACTTGTCCATACTGCTGATCCGCAGCAGAAAAAACAAAGACATTGCTGTCGGGCGCAGCCAGGTTCAACTTGACGATAGGAACGTACAGGGAGGTTGCAATGTAGTACTCGCGCTGAAATCTCCGTGCATCCGCCAGTTTGGCGGGTATGGAAGCATCGTAAAACACGGCCTCGATGGGTAGATTTTCCGGTTTACTTTCATCCCACGTTTTAACCAGAACTTCCATCGGCTTGGCCATCCACGCAACATCAACAAGCTTGTGCGCTTCAAGACTGGCTTTAAATTGCGCCGCCACCGCCATACTCAGCGAACATTGATTCTTGGGAAGTGACTGATGTTCCTTGAAATTTTTCACCCATGCCGCAGCTGTAACGGGCGCCCTCCATAACTTCGCACAATTGGCAAGATCAGGATCCGCTTGCGCCACCTTCGGTGCAAACCCACAACCGTGATCTGCCCGTTCATTGAGTGATTCAGTCGGAAAAGGGGAAATACAACGCAGACTTACGGCCTTATCCACAACCAATGCTGAAGTCTGGTCTTTCAAGATAAAACCGCTTTTTCTGTTTCCATTAAGTGCAGTGCTACCGACATCCGAACGAATATAGGTAAATGCAACGGACCCAAGCTTTGTCGCCTGCGAACCATAATCCCAAAACTTGAAGAATGTGCTGTAATCCACTGCCCGCAAAAGAACACCAGAACAATAATACGCGGGAGTTCCATTTGCACACTGCGCGACATTGCTTTGATATTTTGCATTCAGGTCTGTCACTAACGCCTGACCAGACATGGCATTAACCGCGGCGGAAAAAAGCAAAGTCAAGAACAGTAAGAGTTTCATATCCATACCCTGATGAAGTAGCGTTCATTCTGAGTATGTTTAGAGCATGAGAAGGTTATCTACTGTCAGATCTAACAGTTCCGACAAATGGTCTTTTCAACGCGAATAAAAAAATCGCAACCTGTGACAACTCCCACAAAAATCTCATATAGGAATTATCACAGGCTGCGATCTTTTGATTTCGCTTGCAGCTCGAAGCTTCTAGCTCTTGTGCATTTTGCTCATCAACTCCGCCTCAGCCTGGGTCAACCCGCAGGACTGAGTCAGCTCATCGACGCTGGCGCCCATGCCCACCAGTTTCGCCGCTTGGGCGAACGACAGGCTCGACGGGGAGCGCTGTTCAAGCTTCTCGAGCTTGTCAGGGATCGGGCTGACGACCGAGCGCAGCTCATGCAGGGCTTCGCCCATGCGCACGTTGCCGTTCTGGTAATCGTCGACACGCTTGGCCAGCTCCTTGATGCGCTGATCACGCAGCGCATCGCCCTGAGCCTGCTGCGCAGCGATAACCCGCTGCGCCTTGATGTACGCCAGAAACATCGCCAGCGTGCCTGCCCAGAACAGGAACAGGACAATCACCGCTACTTCAAGAATCAATCAGATGTTCTCCAGATCCGACCATTCTTCTTCGCTCATCATCTTGTCGAGCTCGACCAGGATCAGCAACTCGTTGTTCTTGTTGCACACGCCCTGGATGAACTTGGCCGATTCTTCGTTACCGACGTTCGGTGCGGTTTCGATTTCCGACTGACGCAGGTAAACCACTTCGGCCACGCTGTCGACCATGATTCCGACCACTTGCTTGTCGGCTTCGATGATGACGATACGGGTGTTGTCGCTGATTTCGGCATTCATCAGGCCGAAGCGCTGACGGGTGTCGATCACGGTCACGACGTTACCGCGCAGGTTGATGATGCCCAGCACGTAGCTTGGTGCACCCGGAACCGGGGCGATTTCGGTGTAACGCAGGACTTCCTGAACGCGCATCACGTTGATGCCGTAGGTTTCGTTGTCCAGTTTAAAGGTCACCCATTGCAGGATCGGATCTTCAGAACCCTTTGCATTCGTCGCCTGACTACTCATACCCTGACCCCTCGAAAAAACCGCTCTGGGCGGTGTGTGTTCTGTGTGGCGGCATTCAACAATGCCGTCGCCTGATTGTTATGTCGGCTGCTATGTCGGTTTATGTAGCGGCTTGCTGCCGCTCAAGTGCTTTGCCCCACCGCTGGCGATCAACTCGGCCAGTGCGGAAACGTCCAGCAATGCACACATGTGCTCAATCACGGTGCCGGCGAGCCATGGCCGCTGACCCCGGTGACTTCTCCATTTGATTTCATTCGGGTCCAGTCGCAACGAGCGGCTGACCTGATGCACCGCCAGCCCCCACTCGTAACCTTGTACCGAAATCACGTATTGCAGGCCCTGACGGAAGTCATCGCGATAACGATCCGGCATCACCCAGCGTGCGGTATCCAGCACTTTCAGGTTACCGGCCTGACTTGGCAGGATGCCGAGGAACCATTCCGGCTGACCGAACAGCGGTGTCAGTTCCTGGCCTGCCAGCGAATAGATCGAACCGAGGCACACCAGCGGCACCGCCAGCGTCAGCCCGGCGACGTCGAACAACAGGCATTCGAACGCTTCGGATGCCCACGCCGGACGGCCATCGGTTTCTACCGGGGGCGGCGTGTTGCTCGGCGGCAGATGCACTTCGACCACTGGCGGTACCAGCGCTTGTGGCGGCGGAGTCTGCGGCAGTGGTTCTGGCTCCAATTCTGGTTCCGGCTCTGGCGCCGGCGGCGTTCGCAGAAGTTGTGTTTGCAGCAACGGCCCAAGAGTCGAGACCGATGCGCGAACCGGTTCAGCCTGCTCAACCAACGCCATCGGTGCCTTGGCAGCCGGTGCGGCCAAAGGCGCGGCAGTCGGCCTGGCAACTTGCTGCGCATCGCGAGCCTGTTCTTCAAGCACCGCAGCCTGGAACTCATCGAGCGCCTCGGCGGATTCCACTACTTCAGGCTCGGGAAACGCTTCAACCTCTACCGGAAACTCATCGGGAACGCTCTGCAACAGATCGTCCAGATAGGACTGCAACGCCATCTGCGGACGCGAAGTCAACTTCACTGGCCGGTTCATACACGCCCCCCTGTAGGAGCTGCGGAACGCTGCGATCTTTTGATCTTTTCAGGAACACCAGCAAACCCGATCAAAAGATCGCAGCCTGCGGCAGCTCCTACACAGGGCAAAATCATCTCAAGCCACCTGCGCAACAAGCTGCTGCGCCAGCAAATGCTTGAGCAATGCACGATAGGCCAGTACGCCACGGCTCTTGCCGTCGAATTGCGACGGCGTGACACCGGCGCGGCTGGCGTCGCGCAGACGGGTATCGACCGGGATATAACCCTGCCAGATGTCGTCCGGAAATTTATCGCGCAACACGCGCAAGGTGCCCAGCGACGCTTGCGTGCGGCGGTCAAACAGGGTCGGCACGATGCTGAACGGCAACGCCTGTTTGCGCGAACGGTTGATCATCGCCAGGGTGTTGACCATGCGCTCCAGGCCTTTGACGGCCAGGTGTTCGGTCTGCACCGGGATCACCAGTTGCTGGCTCGCGGCGAGTGCATTGACCATCAGCACACCAAGCAACGGCGGGCTGTCGATCACCGCGTAATCGAAGTCCTGCCACAGTTGCGCCAGACTCTTGGCGATCACCAGCCCGAGGCCACTCTGCCCCGGCGACTGACGCTCAAGCGTTGCCAGCGCGGTGCTCGATGGCAGCAGGGAAATGCGTTCGTCGCTGGTCGACAACAGCAGTTGCCCGGGCAAGCCCTGCGGCACGCTGCCCTTGTGCAGGAACAGGTCATAATTGCTGTGTTCGAGGCTGTCGGGGTCGTAACCGAAATAGCTGGTCATTGAGCCGTGCGGGTCCAGATCGACCACAACCACGCGCTTGCCCGCCTCCGCCAGCAACCCGGCTAAAGCGATGGAAGATGTGGTTTTACCAACACCACCCTTTTGATTGGCGACTGCCCAGACTCTCATTCGGTTCGTTCCTCCCGGTCGATATGCTCGACCGAGACATAGCTCAGCGTATTAATGCGGGTGACGGAGAATTGACGGCACTCTCGCGTCCCGGCGTCTTGACCGGGGTCGGTGCAGTTTGTGTGCCAGCACGCTTCAATGCGGCATCCGGTTGCGCGTTAGCGGTCCCGGTGCCCGTGAGGCTGCGGCGAACATCGAGATTGCGCGACACCACCAATACCACACGACGGTTTTTCGCCCGGCCTTCGGCAGTGCCGTTGTTGGCCACTGGCTGGAACTCGCCGTAACCGACCGAGGCCAGTCGACCCGGGTTCACACCCTGCATCGCCAGCATCCGCACAATGCTCGCCGAACGCGCTGAAGACAGCTCCCAATTGGTCGGGTACTGCGCGGTGCGGATCGGTTGATCGTCGGTGAAACCTTCGACGTGGATCGGGTTGTCGAACGGTTTGAGGATCGCTGCAACCTTGTCGATGATGTTGAACGCGATGTCACTCGGCATCGCATCACCGCTGCCGAACAACAGACTGGAATTGAGTTCGATCTCGACCCACAACTCGTTGCCGCGCACGGTCATCTGGTTGGACGCGATCAGATCGCCAAACGCTGCGCTGATGTCATCGGCGATGCTTTTCAACGGATCGCTGGCACCGGCAATACCGGCGTCAACCTGTTCGGCATCCTTGACCAGCGGCTTGGCCGGGGTCACGGTCTTCGGTCGTTCGTCGCCAATCTGGATCGGCTTGAGCGCGCGGTCGGAATCCTTGAAGACCCCGACCAGCGCTTCGGAAATTTCTTTGTACTTGCCTTCGTTGATCGACGAGATCGAATACATCACCACGAAGAATGCGAACAGCAGGGTGATGAAGTCCGCGTAGGACACGAGCCAGCGCTCGTGATTGACGTGTTCTTCCTGGTGGCGACGACGAGCCATGAGGTTATTCCCTTAATCCATGAAGCCTTGCAGCTTCAACTCGATGGAGCGTGGGTTTTCACCTTCGGCGATCGACAGAATGCCTTCCAACAACATTTCGCGATAACGCGACTGTCGCAACGCGATTGACTTCAGTTTGGCGGCCACCGGTAGCAGGATCAGGTTGGCACTGGCGACACCGTAAATGGTGGCGACGAAGGCCACGGCAATGCCGCTACCCAACTGCGTCGGATCGGCGAGGTTGCCCATCACATGGATCAGCCCCATCACCGCACCGATTATGCCGATGGTCGGCGCGTAGCCGCCCATGCTTTCAAAGACTTTGGCGGCTTCGATGTCGCGGGCTTCCTGGGTGTAGAAATCCACTTCGAGGATGCTGCGAATCGCTTCCGGCTCGGCACCGTCGACCAGCAGTTGCAGGCCTTTGCGCGAGTAGCTGTCCGGTTCGGCATCCGCCACCCCTTCCAGACCGAGCAAACCTTCCTTGCGGGCGGTGAGACTCCAGTTGACCACGCGGTCGATGCCACCGGCCAGGTCGACCCGTGGCGGGAAGAAGATCCACGCGAGGATCTGCATTGCACGCTTGAACGCGCTAATCGGAGATTGCAGCAGCGCGGCACCGATGGTGCCGCCCAGTACGATCAGTGCCGCCGGGCCGTTGGCCAGCGCACCGAGGTGACCACCTTCAAGGTAGTTACCGCCGATGATGGCGACGAACGCCATGATGATCCCGATAAGGCTTAGAACATCCATCAGATACACGCCTCGACCAAGTGCTTGCCGATATCGTCCAGGCTGTACACCGCGTCGGCGAGGTCAGCTTTGACGATGGCCATCGGCATGCCGTAGATCACGCAACTGGCTTCGTCCTGCGCCCAGATTGCGCTGCCGCCCTGCTTGAGCAGACGCGCGCCTTCACGACCGTCGGCGCCCATGCCGGTCAACACGACCGCCAGAACTTTGTCACCGTAGGACTTGGCTGCGGAACCGAAGGTGATGTCCACGCACGGTTTGTAGTTCAGACGCTCGTCGCCCGGGAGGATTTTCACCGCGCCACGGCCGTCGATCATCATTTGCTTGCCGCCAGGTGCCAGCAGCGCCAGGCCCGGACGCAGGATGTCGCCATCCTCGGCTTCCTTGACGCTGATGCGGCACAGCTTGTCCAGACGCTCGGCGAACGCTTTGGTGAACGCAGCAGGCATGTGCTGGATCAGCACAATCGGCGCAGGAAAATTGGCCGGCAACTGGGTCAACACCCGTTGCAGTGCAACCGGACCGCCAGTCGACGTACCGATGGCGACAAGCTTGTAGGCTTTGCGTTTCGGTGCCGGCGAGGAAGCGCCGGCCGAAGATGCACGGCTTGGCGCCGGAGCATGTATCGGTGCAGGCGCCGGACGCGCCGGGGCGCTGCTGCCATAACTGCTGACGCTGGATGGCGCAGGTGCTGGTGTCGGCGCAGGTGCAGCGGCCGGTGTCGGCGAGCTGTAGGCACTGAAACGACGGTTACTGCGCGAGATGCTGTGAACCTTCTCGCACAGCAGTTGCTTGACCTTCTCCGGGTTACGCGAGATGTCTTCGAAATTCTTCGGCAGGAAATCCACCGCGCCAGCGTCCAGCGCATCCAGGGTGACCCGGGCGCCTTCGTGCGTCAGCGAGGAGAACATCAACACCGGCGTCGGGCGGGGCTGGGTGATGTGCCGGACGGCGGTGGTGCGTGGGAGCAGCGGGGTCTCGTAGTCGTGGGGGTTCTGGTGCGGG
>NZ_JBIUXX010000034.1:65675-65973 GCF_044744235.1 Pseudomonas sp. NPDC087346 | reverse complement strand
GCGGTTCATACCCGGTGATCGAACACACCATCCAAGCCATCGTCGAGATGGTCCCGGTGCTGTCGCGAGTGCGCATGAACCGGCAGTGGGGCGGCATCGTCGACACCACGCCGGACGCTTGCCCGATCATTTCGAAAACTCCGGTACCGAACATGTTCTTCAACTGCGGTTGGGGCACCGGCGGCTTCAAGGCTACACCGGGCTCGGGCAACGTGTTTGCCGCGAGTCTGGCCAAGGGTGAAATGCACCCATTGGCCGCACCTTTCTCCATCGACCGTTTCCACTACGGTGCGGTGTT
>NZ_JBIUXX010000034.1:38958-65665 GCF_044744235.1 Pseudomonas sp. NPDC087346 | reverse complement strand
ACACGGCGCTGCTGCGGTTGCCCACTAACAGGAGAAATCCCCATGTTGCACATCTTCTGTCCTCACTGCGGCGAACTGCGCTCCGAAGAGGAATTCCATGCATCCGGCCAAGCGCACATCCCGCGCCCGCTGGACCCCAACGCTTGCACTGATGAAGAGTGGGGCGACTACATGTTCTTCCGCGATAACCCGCGCGGTCTGCACCACGAGTTGTGGGACCACGTCGCCGGTTGCCGCCAGTACTTCAACGTCACTCGCGACACCGTGACCTACGAGATTCTCGAAAGCTACAAGATCGGCGCCAAGCCACAATTCACCGACAAGACCGACAGCCCGAAAGCGGCCGCCACGGCTCTGGGAGAGAAGGTATGAGCCAGATCAATCGCCTGTCCAACGGCGGACGGATCGACCGCAACAAAGTGCTGAGCTTCACCTTCAACGGTCAGAGCTACAAAGGTTTTGAAGGCGACTCGCTGGCTGCAGCTTTGCTGGCCAACGGTGTCGACGTCATCGGTCGCAGCTTCAAGTATTCGCGTCCACGCGGCATCTTTGCTGCCGGTGCCGAAGAGCCGAACGCGGTGCTGCAGATTGGCGCCACCGAAGCCACGCAAATCCCTAATGTGCGCGCCACGCAGCAGGCGTTGTATCAAGGTCTGGTCGCGACCAGCACCAACGGCTGGCCGAGCGTCAACAACGACATGATGGGGATTCTCGGCAAGGTCGGCGGCAAGCTGATGCCGCCGGGTTTCTACTACAAAACCTTCATGTACCCGCAATCGTTCTGGATGACTTACGAGAAGTACATTCGTAAGGCAGCCGGCCTGGGTCGCTCGCCGACCGAGAACGATCCGGACACCTACGACTATATGAACCAGCACTGCGACGTGCTGATCGTCGGCGGCGGCCCTGCCGGTCTGGCGGCGGCACTGGCGGCTGCGCGCAGCGGCGCCCGGGTGATTCTCGCCGATGAGCAGGAAGAGTTCGGCGGCAGCCTGCTCGACTCCCGCGAAAGCCTCGACGGCAAGCCTGCCGTGGAATGGGTCGCCAGCGTCATCGCTGAATTGAAGAACACCCCGGACGTATTGCTGCTGCCACGCGCCACGGTCAACGGCTACCACGACCACAACTTCCTGACCATTCACGAACGCCTCACCGACCACCTCGGTGACCGTGCGCCCATCGGCCAGGTGCGTCAGCGCATTCACCGGGTTCGCGCCAAACGTGTGGTGCTGGCGACCGGCGCCCACGAGCGTCCACTGGTCTATGGCAACAACGACGTGCCGGGCAACATGCTCGCCGGTGCGGTCTCGACTTACGTGCGCCGCTACGGTGTCGCGCCGGGCAAAAAGCTTGTCCTCAGCACCAACAACGATCACGCCTACCGCGTGGCGCTGGACTGGCTCGACGCCAGCCTGCAAGTGGTGGCCATCGCCGACGCCCGCAGCAATCCGCGTGGTGCGCTGGTGGAAGAGGCGCGCGCCAAAGGCATTCGCATCCTCACCGGCAGCGCGGTGATCGAAGCCCGTGGCAGCAAGCACGTGACCGCTGCCCGCGTCGCCGCGATTGACGTCAAGGCGCATAAAGTCACCAGCCCGGGCGAATGGCTCGACTGCGACCTGATCGCCAGTTCCGGCGGTTACAGTCCGGTGGTTCACCTGGCTTCGCACCTGGGCGGCAAGCCGATCTGGCGTGAAGACATCCTCGGTTTCGTACCGGGCGAAGCACCGCAAAAACGTGTGTGCGTCGGCGGCATCAATGGCGTCTACGGTCTCGGCGATTCGCTGGCCGATGGTTTTGAAGGTGGCGCCCGCGCTGCCAGCGAAGCCGGTTTCGGTGTGGTCGAAGGCACGCTGCCCAAAGCCCTCAGCCGTCTCGAAGAAGCCACGCTGGCGCTGTTCCAGGTGCCGCACGAAAAAGCCACTGCACGGGCGCCGAAGCAATTCGTCGACCTGCAAAACGACGTCACCGCCGCCGCCATCGAACTGGCGACCCGCGAAGGTTTCGAGTCGGTTGAACACGTCAAACGCTACACCGCGCTAGGCTTCGGCACCGATCAGGGCAAGCTCGGCAACGTCAACGGTCTGGCCATCGCCGCCCGTTCGCTGAACGTGACCATTCCGCAGATGGGCACCACGATGTTCCGCCCGAACTACACGCCGGTGACTTTCGGCGCCGTGGCCGGCCGTCACTGTGGGCACATCTTCGAGCCAGTGCGTTACACCGCGCTGCATCAATGGCACCTGAAAAACGGCGCCGAGTTTGAAGACGTCGGTCAGTGGAAACGTCCGTGGTACTTCCCGAAAAACGGTGAAGATCTGCACGCGGCGGTCAAGCGTGAATGCCAGGCCGTGCGCGACAGCGTCGGTCTGCTCGACGCCTCGACGCTGGGCAAGATCGACATTCAAGGCCCGGATGCCCGCGAGTTTCTCAACCGTGTGTACACCAACGCCTGGACCAAGCTCGACGTGGGCAAGGCTCGTTACGGCCTGATGTGCAAAGAAGACGGCATGGTCTTCGACGACGGTGTGACGGCGTGTCTGGCCGACAACCATTTCGTCATGACCACCCCCACCGGCGGCGCGGCTCGCGTTCTGCAATGGCTGGAGCTGTACCACCAGACCGAATGGCCGGACATGAAGGTCTACTTCACCTCCGTCACCGACCACTGGGCGACCATGACCCTGTCGGGCCCGAACAGCCGCAAGCTGCTCAGCGAAGTCACCGACATCGATCTGGACAAGGACGGCTTCCCGTTCATGACCTGGAAAGAAGGTCTGGTCGGCGGCGTGCCGGCGCGGGTGTTCCGCATCTCGTTTACCGGTGAGCTGTCGTACGAGGTTAACGTACAGGCTGACTACGCGATGGGCGTGCTGGAAAAAATCGTCGAGGCCGGCAAGCAATACAACCTGACCCCGTACGGCACTGAAACCATGCACGTCCTGCGGGCCGAGAAGGGTTTCATCATCGTCGGCCAGGACACCGACAGCTCAATGACCCCGGACGACCTGAACATGGGCTGGTGCGTCGGTCGCACCAAACCGTTCTCGTGGATCGGCCAGCGCGGCATGAACCGTGAAGACACCCTGCGTGATCAGCGCAAGCAACTGGTCGGCCTGAAGCCTATCGATCCGAATGTATGGCTGCCGGAAGGTGCGCAGTTGGTGTTCAACACCAAGCAGGCGATCCCGATGACTATGGTTGGCCACGTGACGTCCAGTTACGCGCACAACTCACTCGGTTATTCGTTTGCCATGGCCGTGGTCAAGGGCGGTCTGAAGCGCATGGGCGAGCGGGTGTTTGCCCCGCTGGCGGATGGCAGCGTGATCGAGGCGGAAATTGTTTCTTCGGTGTTCTTCGATCCGAAGGGTAATCGCCAGAACATTTGATGGTCTCGAGTCCTGTGTGGGGGCTACCAATCGCTAGCAGGCTAGCTCCCACAGAGAAACCCGGTCGAATGTGGGAGCTAGCCTGCTAGCGATGGCGTTAGCTCAGCCACTACAGGACCCAACAGAATTCAGCAAAGGTGCTTTATGACCACAGCCAATGTTTACCAACAACGCCCGACCACCGGGGCCAAGGCCGAGTCGTCGCTGCACCATGCCGACCTCGCCAGCCTGGCCGGCAAGGGTCGCAAGAACGCCGGCGTGATCGTGCGTGAGAAAAAACTCCTCGGCCACCTGACCATCCGTGGCGATGGCCACGATGCCGCGTTCGCCGCTGGCGTACACAAAGCGCTGGGCATCGAACTGCCGGGCGCGTTGAGCGTGATCGTCAAAGGCGAAACCAGCCTGCAATGGATGGGCCCGGACGAATGGCTGCTGATCGTGCCAAGCGGTGAAGAACTCGCCGCCGAGCAGAAACTGCGTGAAGCGTTGGGTGATCTGCACATTGCAATCGTCAACGTCAGCGGCGGTCAGCAATTGCTCGAACTGAGCGGGCCGAACGTGCGTCAGGTGCTGATGAAATCCACCAGCTACGACGTCCACCCGAACAACTTCCCGGTCGGCAAGGCCGTGGGCACGGTGTTCGCCAAGTCGCAGCTGATGATCCGCCATACCGCTGAAGACACCTGGGAACTGCTGATCCGCCGCAGCTTCTCGGATTACTGGTGGCTGTGGTTGCAGGATGCGTCCGCCGAGTACGGCCTTAGCGTTCAGGCGTAACCGCTGTATGCGGTCAAGTCTGCTTTTGTGGCGAGGGGATTTATCCCCGTCGGGTGGCGAAGTCGCCCCCAAACCATTCACCGCAGTCTGTCAGTTACACCAGCGTTACAGCATTTGCGACTGCTACGCAGCCGAGCGGGGATAAATCCCCTCGCCACAAAAGCAGTCCATCACAGGGCAGCCAGTAAAGAGTTATCTGTGATCACAGTTGTTGAAACAGGAGTCACCGCACCATGAGCCGCGCCCCAGACACATGGATTCTGACCGCCGATTGCCCAAGCGTCCTCGGCACCGTGGACGCGGTGACGCGTTTTCTGTTCGAGCAGGGTTGCTACGTCACCGAACACCACTCGTTCGATGACCGGCTCTCGGGCCGTTTCTTCATTCGCGTGGAATTCCGTCAGCCCGACGGGTTCGACGAACAATCCTTCCGCGCCGGCCTCGCTGAACGTGGTCAATCGTTCGGCATGATCTTCGAGCTGACCGCACCGAACTACCGGCCAAAAGTGGTGATCATGGTCTCCAAGGCCGATCACTGCCTGAATGACTTGCTCTACCGCCAGCGCATCGGCCAGTTGTCGATGGACGTGGCGGCGGTGGTGTCGAATCACCCGGATCTCAAACCGCTGGCCGACTGGCACCAGATTCCCTACTACCATTTCCCCCTCGACCCCAACGACAAACCGTCGCAGGAGCGTCAGGTGTGGCAGGTGATCGAGGAATCCGGCGCCGAACTGGTGATTCTCGCCCGCTATATGCAGGTGCTGTCGCCAGAGCTGTGCCGCAAGCTTGATGGCAAGGCGATCAACATCCATCACTCGTTGCTGCCGGGTTTCAAGGGCGCCAAGCCGTATCACCAGGCCTACAACAAAGGCGTGAAACTGGTCGGCGCGACGGCGCATTACATCAATAACGATCTGGACGAAGGGCCGATCATTGCCCAGGGCGTCGAGGCGGTGGATCACAGTCATTACCCGGAAGATCTGATCGCCAAGGGGCGGGATATCGAGGGGCTGACCTTGGCCCGCGCCGTTGGGTATCACATCGAAAGAAGGGTGTTTTTGAACGCCAATCGTACGGTCGTTCTTTAGGCCGCCATCGCTAGCAGGCTAGCTCCCACAGGGTTGTGTGTTGGGCACAGATATCAGTCACACCAAAGCTCAACTGTGGGAGCTAGCCTGCTGGCGATAGGGCCATAACAAGCAACGCAAAACCAACAAGCAATAACCCGAGCACTTAACGCGCTGCCTGCCTGGGCAACGCGGTTCCATAAAAACAACAGCGAGGTGAAAGCATGTCTGGCAATCGTGGTGTGGTGTATCTCGGCGCTGGCAAGGTCGAAGTACAGAAAATCGACTATCCGAAAATGCAGGACCCGCGTGGCAGGAAGATTGAACACGGTGTCATCCTGCGTGTGGTTTCCACCAACATCTGTGGTTCCGATCAGCACATGGTGCGCGGTCGTACCACCGCTCAGACCGGTCTGGTGCTGGGCCATGAAATCACCGGCGAGGTGATCGAAAAAGGCTCCGACGTCGAGAACCTGAAAATCGGCGATCTGGTTTCCGTGCCGTTCAACGTGGCTTGCGGGCGCTGCCGTTCCTGCAAGGAGCAACACACCGGCGTCTGCCTGACCGTCAACCCGGCCCGTGCCGGTGGCGCTTACGGTTACGTCGACATGGGCGACTGGACCGGCGGCCAGGCCGAATACGTGCTGGTGCCATACGCCGACTTCAACCTGCTGAAACTGCCGGATCGTGACAAGGCCATGGAGAAAATCCGCGACCTGACCTGCCTCTCCGACATTCTGCCGACCGGTTACCACGGCGCCGTTACCGCTGGCGTTGGCCCGGGCAGCACCGTGTACATCGCGGGTGCCGGCCCGGTCGGTCTGGCCGCCGCCGCCTCGGCGCGTCTGCTGGGCGCTGCGGTGGTGATCATCGGCGACGTCAACACCATCCGCCTGGCGCACGCCAAGGCCCAGGGTTTTGAGATCGTCGACCTGTCGAAAGACGCTCCTTTGCACGAACAGATCGCCGCATTGTTGGGCGAACCGGAAGTCGACTGCGCGGTGGACTGCGTCGGTTTCGAAGCCCGTGGTCATGGCCATGACGGGGCTAAATCGGAAGCACCGGCCACCGTGCTCAACTCGCTGATGGGCGTGGTGCGCGTGGCGGGCAAAATCGGTATTCCAGGCCTGTACGTAACCGAAGATCCGGGTGCAGTGGACGCTGCAGCGAAAATGGGCAGCCTGAGCATTCGTTTCGGTCTGGGCTGGGCCAAATCCCACAGCTTCCACACCGGCCAGACCCCGGTGATGAAGTACAACCGCGCACTGATGCAAGCGATCATGTGGGACCGCATCAACATCGCTGAAGTGGTGGGCGTGCAGGTCATCAGCCTCGATCAGGCGCCGGAAGGTTACGGCGAGTTCGATGCGGGTGTGCCGAAGAAGTTTGTGATCGACCCGCACCGGTTGTTCAGCGCAGCTTAAGGCTTCACGCAATGCAAAACGGCGACCTTCGGGTCGCCGTTTTTACATCAAAAGATCGCAGCCTTCGGCAGCTCCTACACCGATCTCTGTAGGAGCTGCCGAAGGCTGCGATCTTTTGATCTTTTGCATTTAGAGGGCAGCCAACGCACCTTGATACAGAACCGGCCCAGTCGGCTGTCCGGTTGGCGAACCGCCCTTCGGTTCAAGGCTGACAGCCAGTGCAATCGGTTTACCGATCAGCGCTTTCTGCGCCTCGTTCAGCTCAACCTTGCCTTTGCCTCCGGCAGGAATCACGCCGAGGGAAATCGGTTTGCCATCCGCCGGAATCGCCCATAGCTCCAGACTGCGTCCGGGATCGACGGCGGCCAGGGTCAGTGGTTCGACTTGCAGGTAATCGTCGTGCGCTTCGACCTTGAGTGCCGGTTGCGCGTCGGCTGTTTGCAGGGTTGCGCGGTAGCGGGCGTCGTCGCGGTTGTAGAGCGAGCCGAGGAAGACGATCACCAGCACCGAACACAGCGCAGCGGTAGCGCGCAGCCAGTTCCAGAACGGACGCTTCTCAGGAACATGCAGCACTTGCGGCTCGATGCGGGCGGTGATGCCTTGCCACACGCGATCCGGCACCGGATGTTCCGGCAGTGCCTCGGTGAGGCTGACGAGGCTTTCCTGCCATTGCGCCAGTTCCGTACGCAATGCGGCGTCATCCAGCAGCAATTGTTCGAAGCGTCGGCGCGCAGGTGCAGACATCAAACCGATGGCGTAATCGGCGGCGAGGGCGCGGCGCAGGGCGGGGGTCTGGTAGTTCATGATTCAAGGCACCTGCGCAGGCGCTCCATGCCTCGGCGAATCCACGATTTGACCGAGCCCAGCGGCGCCGCCAGATGTTCGGCCAGCTCCGAGCAGGACAAACCCTGAAAGTAGGCCACGGTGATCGACTGGCGCTGCATGCCTTCGAGGGTTTCCAGGCAGCGGTTCAGCGCATTGGCTTCGCGGGCGCTGCTCAACTGGTCATGCGCCGAAGGACTTTCGTCGGGCAGGGTGTCCTGTTCGATATCGGTCAGCGGCCGGTCATGATTTTTACGTAGCTGGTCGATGGCCTGGTTGCGGGTGATGTTGATCATCCAGGTCATTGGCGCCGACAAATGTGCTTGATAGCGTGAGGCGTTGTTCCAGATCCGTACAAAGCTTTCCTGCAACACTTCTTCGGCCAGATCCGGACGCCCCATGAAACGCAGGGCCACACCGTGCAGGCGCGGGCCGACGCTGCGGTACAGCGTTTCGAATGCGCGGCGGTCACCCAGTGAGCACTGGGCAAGCAATTGTCTGAGCTGATCGGGATCGGCGATGGAAATGACGACTCTCCAGGCAAAAGTGCGGCGACGAGCGGTGATCTCGGGTTGCTCACAGGCTAGTTCAGCAACAGCGGTTGTGCCATTCATCGCGGCAATTCCAGGGTTTCACGTTCTCTATACGTGGCTATGATGAAAATGGATGCACTGGCGAGGAACATGCTGGTACGAGGCCGGTCAAATCGGCAGTTTTGCCATCCATTGATGGATGGTTACCACAGCGCAAGAGGATGTCTGAATGAAGATTTCACGCGGTATTGCCCTGGCTTCGCTGATGACCCTTGCGGCGAGTCCGGTGTTCGCAGGTTTCAGCCTGGACGACGTGACCAAGGCAGCTTCAAGCATGCAGGGCGGCAACGCGGCCACTGCCGCCGCCCCGACATCGGAAACCGCCGGCCTGTTGCAAGCCGTCACTGGTCTGGGGGTTACGCCGCAACAAGCCGTGGGCGGCACCAGTGCGATGTTCGGACTGGCGAAGAACAAGCTCAGCGGCAGCGATTATTCCGAACTGGCCAAGAGCGTGCCGGGCCTCGACAAACTCTCGGGCGGAGCCGGTCAGTTGGGCGCGCTGAGCAGCGTGCTGGGTTCTTCCGGCAAATCGGCGGGTCTGGATAACGCGTTGGGTAATGTGAAAAGCACCAGCGACCTGAACAGCGCGTTCGGCGCGTTGGGCATGAACGACGGCATGGTCGGCCAGTTCGCGCCAGTGATCCTCAAGTATCTGGGTGATCAGGGCGTTGGCGGTTCGCTGCTGAAAACCCTCGGCGGTGTCTGGGGCGTCGGTAGCTAACCCACGCCTGCCAGTCAGCGGCGCTCGCTGCGCAGATCAGCGATGCGCCGGTCTTTCTCGCTCCAGAGCTGGTTGACCCAGTTCTGGACGCTCTCGCGAAACAGCGGATCATTTTCGTAATCGCCATGCGACAGCGCCGGGTCGAGTTCACGAGTCTGGATATCGATGATCACACGCGGCACGCTGCCATTGATCAAGTCCCAGAATCCCGGAATCTTGTCCTGTGGATAAACCACGGTGACGTCGAGCATCGCATCCAGTTGCTCCCCCATCGCCGCCAGAACAAACGCCACGCCGCCAGCCTTGGGCTTGAGCAGGTGATTGAACGGTGACTGTTGCTGCGCGCTTTTTTCAGTGGTGTAGCGGGTGCCTTCCAGATAATTCACCACGGTCACCGGCTGACGCTTGAACAGCTCGCAGGCCTGTCTGGTGATTTCCAGATCCTTGCCCGCCAACTCCGGGTGTTTGGCCAGAAAAGCCTTGGAGTAGCGCTTCATGAACGGGTAATCCAATGCCCACCAGGCCAGCCCGAGAAACGGCACCCAGATCAGTTCTTTCTTGAGGAAGAACTTGAAGAACGGCGTGCGGCGGTTGAGGGTCTGGATCAGCGCGGGGATATCAACCCACGACTGGTGGTTGCTGACGACCAGATACGAGGTGTCGACCCGCAGGTTTTCACCGCCGCGAATGTCCCATTGGGTGGGGATGCACAGGCGAAAGATCAGCTTGTCGATTTCGGCCCAGGTCTCGGCAATCCACATCACCGCCCACGAGGCGTAATCGCGCCAGCGGCCGGGCGCGACCAGTTTGAACAGGGCAAACACCATCAATGGCCCGATCAGGATCAGGGTGTTGAGCAACAGCAGAAGGGTGACGAAACAGCCGGTGAGCAGGCGGCGCATAAGCAACTCTATGAATTTGAATAGGCGCGCCATGATAAGCAGCTTCGCGCGACAGGCCAAATTTGCACTGACAAATGTTTCACTTTTGGCTGGTTATGCTGCAGGTTAAATGTGCATTGACTGTGCTGGCCTCATCGCTGGCAAGCCAGCTCCCACAGGTTTTTCTGGTGTGTGCACGATCTATGTTCACTGAAGCTCCCTGTGGGAGCTGGCTTGCCAGCGATGCGGTTTCAGTAGCGAACCAATTGTGTGCAAGCTGTCTAAAATCTCGCGTCTGCCGCCCCCATTTTTTCAAGGAAGCCCTTTACGTGAAATCTCTCCTTGCACTGTTTGCCCTCGTCGCGCTGCCGGTCATGGCCGCCGAGCCGACCCTGTACGGGCGTTACGAATACATCGCGCTGCCGGAAATCGGCGGTGAAGTGCTCAAGGCCAAAATGGATACCGGCGCGCTGACTGCCTCGCTGTCGGCCAAGGACATCGAGACCTTTACCCGCGATGGCGAGGACTGGGTGCGTTTCCGTCTCGGCACCAAAGACGCGGACAACAAAGTCTATGAACACAAGGTCGCGCGGATCAGCAAGATCAAGAGTCGCTCCGACGAGGACGACGAGGAGCGTCCGGCCACCGAGGTCGCGAAACGGCCGGTGGTCGATCTGGAGCTGTGCCTGGGCAACGTCAAGCGTACCGTGGAGGTCAACCTGACTGACCGCAGCAACTTCAATTATCCGCTGCTTATCGGTGCCAAGGCCTTGCGCGAGTTTGGCGCGGCAGTAAACCCGGCACGGCGCTTCACCGCCGACAAACCGGACTGCTGAGCCAAGTGGTCTCATTGACGTAACGCGAGGCTTGGGGCACCGTTCGCGCACTCAACCACGGGCTCGGACGCCATGCCTCATATTCTGATTGTCGAAGACGAAGCGGCAATTGCCGACACGCTGATATTTGCCTTGCAAGGCGAAGGGTTCGGCACCACGTGGCTGAGCCTCGGCGAGGCTGCGCTTGAGCATCAACGGCAGACGCCGGCCGACCTGATCATTCTCGACATCGGCCTGCCGGATATCAGCGGTTTTGAAACCTGCAAACAGCTGCGGCGTTTCAGCGAAGTGCCGGTGTTATTCCTCAGTGCACGGGATGCTGAGATCGACCGTGTTGTCGGCCTGGAGATCGGCGCCGACGATTACGTGGTCAAACCGTTCAGCCCCCGGGAAGTCGCGGCGCGGGTGCGGGCGATCCTCAAGCGCATGGCCCCGCGCCCGCAGATTGAAGCCACGTCGGCGCTGTTTCGCATCGACCCGGAACGCGTGCAGATCATCTATCGCGGTCAGCCTCTGAGCCTGACCCGTCACGAATTCCGCCTGTTGCAATGCTTGCTCGAACAACCCGAGCGGGTCTTCAGTCGCGAGCAATTGCTCGATGCGCTGGGTATCGCCGCCGATGCCGGTTACGAGCGCAGCATCGACAGCCATATCAAAAGCGTGCGCGCCAAATTGCGTCTGGTGCGCGCGGCAGCCGAGCCGATTCAGACCCATCGCGGCCTCGGTTACAGCTACAGCCCGGGGCATAGCTGATGTCTTTGGGGCTGCGGATTTTTCTGGTGTATGTGCTGTTTGTCGGCCTGACCGGTTATTTCGTGCTCAACACGGTGATGGAAGAAATCCGTCCCGGAGTACGCCAGTCCACCGAAGAAACCCTGGTCGACACCGCTAATCTGATGGCGGAAATACTTCGTGACGATTTCAAGGCCGGCACTCTTAGCGAGAACCGCTGGCCCGAATTGCTCCGCGCCTACGGTGATCGCCAGCCAAAAGCGACGATCTGGGGCTTGCCGAAAAATCAGGTCAATCACCGCATCTACGTCACCGACGCCAAAGGCATCGTGGTGCTGGATTCCAGCGGCGTCGCGGTTGGTCAGGATTACTCGCGCTGGAACGACGTCTACCTGACCTTACGCGGCGAGTACGGCGCGCGCTCCACGCGCAGCGATCCGAACGACGCGAGTTCATCGGTGATGCACGTCGGCGCGCCGATCCGCGATAACGGCCAGATCATCGGCGTGGTCACCGTGGCCAAACCCAATAGCTCGTTGCAGCCTTACGTCGATCGCACTGAACGGCGATTGCTGTTTTACGGAGCCGGACTGATCGGCCTCGGCTTGTTGTTCGGCGCATTGTTGTCGTGGTGGCTGAGCCGTGCGCTGCATCGCCTGACCGGTTACGCCCAAGCCGTTAGTGAAGGGCGCCGCGTGGAGGTGCCGCATTATCGCGGCGGCGAGCTGGAGCAACTGGCGACAGCCGTGGAACAGATGCGCACTCAGCTCGAAGGCAAGGCCTACGTCGAGCGTTACGTGCACACGCTGACCCATGAATTGAAAAGCCCGCTGGCGGCGATTCGAGGGGCGGCGGAGTTGCTGCACAGCGATATGTCGCCGGAGCAGCGTTCGCGGTTCGTCGGCAACATCGACAGCGAAAGTGCGCGGATGCAGCAATTGATCGAACGGCTGCTGAATCTGGCTCAGGTGGAGCAACGTCAGGGGCTGGAAGAGCGTCTTGCAGTGCCACTGGCGGCGTTGGTCGATGAGTTATTGCAGGGGCAGGCGGCGCGGATTGAAGGTCGGCAATTGCGGGTTGAGCAGACTATTGCGGCGGATTTGATGCTGATCGGCGAGCCGTTTCTGCTGCGCCAGGCGTTGGGTAATCTGCTGGAAAATGCGCTGGATTTCACCCCGCTGCAGGGCTTGTTGCGCTTCAGTGCCGAGCGGGTGGGTGAGTTGATCGAGTTTCGGCTGTTCAATCAAACTGGGCCGATTCCCGACTATGCGTTGCCGCGTCTCACCGAGCGCTTCTACTCATTGCCGCGCCCAGACAGCGGGCGCAAAAGCACCGGGTTGGGGCTGAACTTTGTTGAGGAAGTGGTGAAGTTGCATGGTGGGTCGATGAGCATCGGCAATGTTGAGGGCGGCGTGGAAGTGACATTGCGCCTGCCTTGAAACCGAGTCGCGGCCTTCGCGGGCAAGCCCGCTCCCACAGGTTTTTGCGTCGGATGCAAACATTGGGTACACCCAAATCACTGTGGGAGCTGGCTTGCCAGCGATGAGGCCAGAACAGTCTTCACACAATCTCCATATTCCCCCCACAAAGCCCCCATACCCGCAAATCAGACTCTGCCTATCAAAACAGGGAGAGTCCCATGAACAAGAATCTGACCATGAAACTCGGGGCCATTGCCCTGCTGATCCTGCTGTTGCTGGTGCCGTTGCTGATGATCGACGGGGTTATCGATGATCGCCAGCAACTGCGCGACGGCGTGCTTGAAGACAT
Source organism: Pseudomonas sp. NPDC087346 (assembly GCF_044744235.1). Taxonomy (NCBI): domain Bacteria; kingdom Pseudomonadati; phylum Pseudomonadota; class Gammaproteobacteria; order Pseudomonadales; family Pseudomonadaceae; genus Pseudomonas; species Pseudomonas sp. NPDC087346. The sequence continues at coordinate 52,653 of NZ_JBIUXX010000034.1, read as the reverse complement.
CGCCCGCAGTTCCAGTTACAGCCAGCAGGTGAGCGGGCCGGTGATGGTGGTGCCGTATCGCAAAGTTATCCACAACTGGAAAATCAACGACAAAACCAACCAGCGCTACGACGAGCCTAGTGAAGAACGTGGGCGTCTGTACTTCCTGCCGGAGCGTTTCGAACTCGATGGCCAGGTGCAGACCGAATTGCGCGCACGGGGCATTTACGAGGCGCGGCTGTTCCACGCTGACAATCGCATCAGCGGGAATTTTTCGTTGCCGGCTCAGCTGGGGATTCAGGAAGACTTCAGCGATTACCGGTTTGACGCGCCATTTCTCGCAGTCGGTATCAGCGACATTCGCGGGATCGAAAATGCCCTGAAACTGGAACTCGACGGCCAACGTCTGGACTTCGTTCCGGGCACCCAAGTCGGCTGGCTGGGCGAGGGCGTGCGGGTGACGTTGCCGTTACTGGATACCAGCAAAACCACGCAGTTGGCATTCGGTTTTGACCTGCGTCTGCAAGGCACCGGTTCGTTGCAGGTATTACCGGTGGGCAAGTCCAGCAGCGTGAGTCTGGCTGCCAACTGGCCGCATCCTAGTTTTGTCGGCAACTTCCTGCCGGCCAAACGCGAAATCAGCGATGCCGGTTTCAGTGCCGATTGGCAGACCACGTTCTTCTCGACCAACCTGCAAGACGCCATGAGCCGTTGCGTCAACAGCAACGATTGCGATGCGTTCAATGGCCGCAGTTTCGGCGTGAGCTTCATTGATCCGGTGGATCAGTACCTCAAGAGTGATCGGGCGATCAAATACGCCCTGCTGTTCATCGTGCTGACGTTTGCCGGTTTCTTCCTGTTCGAAGTGCTCAAGAGCCTGGCCGTACACCCGGTGCAATACGCATTGGTCGGTGTGGCACTGGCGTTCTTTTATCTGTTGCTGCTGTCGCTGTCGGAACACATCGGCTTTGCCTTGGCGTATCTGTTGTCGGCGAGTGGTTGTGTGTTGTTGATCGGATTTTATGTCTGCCATGTGTTGCGCAGCGTGCGCCATGGTTTGAGTTTCTCGGCGGGATTGGCGGCGTTGTATGGCTTGCTGTACGGCTTGTTGAGTGCCGAGGATTACGCGCTGCTGATGGGCTCGTTGCTGCTGTTCGGCTTGCTGGGTGTGTTTATGGTGCTGACGCGCAAACTCGACTGGTACGGGATCGGGCAGAAGCCGGGCAAGCCGTTGGAGTTTGATGTGGGGACAATGCAATGAGCGGGTTGCGTGAGGATCAGCGGGAGGTGGAGGTGTTGGTGACGCTGATTTTTGCGTCACTGCCGCCGGAACCGAGGTGGTGCCATCGCGAGCAGGCTCACTCCCACATTGGATCTCTGTCGTTGCATCCATTGCATGAGCAACACAAAACAACTGTAGGAGTGAGCCTGCTCGCGATGAGGCCGGAGCAGGCGCCGACTATTTAAGGCTTGGGCATAGTCGCGACCATGGACGGTCGCTGGCTCACTTCAAAGAACCAGTTGGCCAATTGCGGATTGGCTGCACGCCAGTCCAGGTCCGGGTGGCGCAGATCGATGTAACCCAAGGCGCAGGCAACGCTGATCGCGGCTACGTCGAAATGGCTGGTCAGCTCGGCAATCGCCTCGGCTTCCAGCACGGCGAGGGCACGACGGATTTTGTCGCGCTGGGCGTCGAGCCATTCGTCCCAATGTTTTTCCGGGGCGCGCAGGACCAGTTCGTAACGCACCATCACCGAGGCATCCATGATCCCGTCGGCCATCGAGGCCAGGGTCAGACGCCGCCAGCGGGCCGGGCCTTCGCGGGGGATCAGCGGGTTGCCGACGTGTTGACTGTCGAGGTATTCGAGGATCACCCGGCTGTCATGGATGACGTTGCCGTCGGCCAGGCGCAAGGCCGGGATCTTGCCCAACGGGTTGTCCGCATTCAGCGCCGGATCAGGATTGACCGGGGTGAGGACGCAGTCCTGCAACGCGACGCGATCCTGTTGGCCGGTCTCGTAAAGCAGCACCATCACTTTGCGCACGAATGGCGACAGGGTGTTGTGGAACAGGGTCATGCTGGGGGCGGACATTGGCAAACCTCGGTGGTCATCGAAGAGCCGTTAGCCTAGACAGATCCTGGGTGGCTGGCGAGGAATTGATGGTGTTGATGAGATCGCCTTCGCTGGCAAGCCAGCTCCCACAGGACTCTCGGGTGAACCGGTCATATGTGTTCACCACAAAAAACTGTGGGAGCTGGCTTGCCAGCGAAGAGGCCATCACCCGCGCCGCAGTAATCCCTTCAATGCCAGATAAGCCGGCACACCCAGTCCGATCCAACTCAGACTGTCCCAGATTCCATCCCCCAACAACGCGGCAAACAACCCCGCAGCAGTCAGTAGCGCAATCACCAGTGGCGTGCTGAAGACCTTCCAGAAATTCGACTGACGCGGCTTCATGCAGACGCCTCCGCCGTTTCCAGCACAGGTTTCGCTGCTTTACGCCGCACCAGCCACAGATACACGCCGCTGCCGAGGACGATGATGGTCAACACATCGAGCGTGGCCCAGAGGATTTTCATCGGCATTCCGCCGTAGTCACCGAAGTGCAGCGGTTGCGACATGCCCATGGCGTCCATGTACCAAGGTCGTTCGGCGACAGCAGTGACTTGCAGCGTGCTGGCGTCAATCAATACCGGGGTCAGCAGATGCGAAGTCAGATGCGTGCCGCCCTTCATGAATACCGAGTAATGGTGCTCGCTGGAAAAACGCGTACCGGGGAAGGCAATGAAATCCGGGTTCATCCCCGGTGCAACTTCCCGGGCGATGTCCAGCAGGCGAGTGGCCGGGGCCAGTTGCGTCAGCGGTGGCGCATCGCGGTACGGCTCGACCATCGCGGTCAGGGTGTCGCTGCGCCATGCGGCGATGATCAAGTCGGCGCAGGCGCTGATCACGCCGGTCACGCCGACCGTCAGCGCCCAGGCCAGGGTGACCACGCCGATCAGGTTGTGCAGATCGAGCCAGCGCAGGCGGGTGGATTTGTCCTGGCGCACGGTGCCGAATTTCAAACGGCGCATGAACGGCAGGTACAGCACCGTCCCGGAAACAATCGCGACCACAAACAGCAAACCCATGAACGCCAGCAGCAACTTGCCGGGCAATCCGGCAAACATATCGACATGCAGGCGCAGGATGAACAGCATCACGCCGCCATTGGCTGAGGGTGTTTCCAGTGCTTCACCGGTTCGCGCATCGAGCATGAAGGTGTGCGAGGAGTTCGGTTCGGTGCCGGCGGTTTTTGCCATGATTGTCAGCACGGCGTTGGGCTCGTCGTCCTCGAAACCGAAGTACTGCACGACTTCGCCGGGGCGGTGTTTTTCTGCGGCTTGCACCAGTTGCGCCAGATTCAGGCGCGGCGTATCGGCCGGCATCTCGCGCACTTGCGGCGCGTCGCCGAGCAGATGGTCGATCTCGTGATGGAAAATCAGCGGCAAACCGGTCAATGCCAGCATCAGCAAAAACACGGTGCAGATCAGGCTGGTCCAGGTGTGGATGAACGACCAGCGACGAATTGTTTTACTTTTCATTTCATGACCTTCAAAAACACCAAAGCCGTCCACGAGGGACGGCCTGGTTACAGGGCCTGTTTCAGCTCAGTCGCTTACCACTTGTAGGTGGCGCTGGCGATGACGCTGCGCTGGTCGCCGTAGTAGCAATAGAAACCGTCGCAGGTGGAAATGTAATCCTTGTCGAACAGGTTGGTCGCGTTGAGTGCCAGCGACGCGCCTTTGAGACTGTTGTCCAGACGACCGAGGTCGTAATGCACGGCAGCGTCGAACACGGTGTAAGCGTCAGCCTTGCCCAGCCAGGTGTTGGCCTTGTCACCGTAGGTGTTGCCGGTGTAACGCACACCGCCGCCGATGCCGAAGCCGTCGAGTACGCCGGCATGCCAGGTGTAGTCGGTCCACAGTGAGGCTTGCTGGTTGGGCATCAGTTGTAGGCGATTGCCCTTGTCGACGCCGTTCTGCACTTCAGATTTGGCCAAGGTGTAGGCGGCGATGACTTTCAGGTTATCGGTAACGTCCGAGACCGCTTCCAGTTCCAGGCCTTTGACTTTCACTTCGCCGGTCTGGCTGGTGATCGATATGCCATCGACGAAGGTGTTGACCGAGACGTTCTTCTGGGTGAGGTCATACACGGCGGCGCTCAACAGGGTCTTGCTGCCCGGTGGCTGGTACTTGATGCCCAGTTCCCACTGCTTGCCTTCGGTTGGTTTGAGCGAACCGGTAGAAGTGGCATCGGCACCGCTGGTTGGCTGGAAGGATTCGGCATACGACAGGTATGGCACGAAACCTGAGTCAAACACGTAGCTGATGGCCGCATTACCGCTGAACGCCTTATCGCGCTGGGTATTGGTGGCGTCGCCCTTGTTGAGGAACCGGGTGCTGGTGTGTACCCAGTCTTCACGGCCACCCAAGGTCAGGCGCCACTGATCGAGGGCCATTTGATCTTGAACATACAGACCGGTCTGGTAGGTCTTTTGATCGTAGTCATAGTAGGCGGATGAGCGTGAAGGACGGGTGATCGGCTGACCATAAACCGGGTTGTTGACGTTGATGTCCGGCGCGGTACCGAAGATCGACGTGTAATTGTTGTTGCTGCGTTGGTGATCCAGACCGAGCAGCAGCGTATGGCGGATGTCACCGGTAGCGAAGTCGGCCTGGAAGTTGTTGTCCACCGCGAACTGGCTGATGTCCTCATCGACATTGGTGGTGCCGCGCCCGACATTGCCTGCATCGTCAACGGTGAAACCGGCATAGGCCGGGTTGTAGCTGTTGACGGTCACAGTCTGGAACGACAGATCCGACTTGGTGTAACGGAGGTTCTGCTTGAACTGCCACACGTCGTTGAGGCGATGTTCGAAGGCATAACCCAGCGCGTAGTAGGTGCGGTCGTAGTAGTCGTAGTCCGGATCACCCAGATTCTTGTGATGGGAGATCTTGCCGAACGGCATGTCGATCTTGGTGCCCTGGATCGGGTAGAACTGGCTGGTGACGCCAGTATCGTCGCGGGTGAATTGCGACAGCAGAGTGAGCTTGGTGTCGTCGTCGATGTTCCACGTCAGGCTCGGCGCGATGTTGTAGCGCTTGTTTTCGATGTGGTCGATCTGGGTACCACCGTCACGGATTACACCGCTGATGCCGTAGAGAAACTGGCCGGCATCGTCGATCTTGCCGGTGCTGGCGAAGTTGATCTGACGGTGATTGTCGCTGCCATATTGCAACTGGACTTCACTGCTGGCGACGTCGCTCGGGCGGCGGCTGACCATATCCAGCAAACCGCCCGGAGGGGTCTGGCCGTAAACCGACGAGGCCGGGCCACGCAGCAGGGCGAGGCGGTCGAGGTTCCAGGTTTCCTGTTTCGGGTTGGCATACACGCCTTTTGGCAGCGGCAGACCGTCGAGGAACTGAGTCGGCTCGAAACCGCGCACGCGCAACCAGTCGGCGCGGGTGTCGCTGCCGTAGCTGCTGGCGGTGATGCCCGGCATGTAACGCACGGCGTCATCGAGGCTGTGTACGCCGCGATCTTCCATTTGCTGGCGAGTGGCGACCGAGATCGAACGCGGCGCTTCAACCAGTGCGGTGTCGGTCTTGGTGCCGGCGGCGGTGCGGGTGGCGGTGTAGCCTTCAACCGGGCCCCAGGCGCTTTCAGCGTTTTCCACGCCGATGACCGAAGTTTCCGGGAGCGCCATTACGCCTTCCGGCACGGCGACGAGGGTGTAAGTGCCGGTGCTGCTTTGTTCCAGTTGCAGACCGGTGCCGCGCAGGGCGGCACGCAGCGCGCCGGCCGCATCATATTGGCCGCTTACCGGCGCCGAGGTCTTGCCCGCTGCGAGCGCAGGGCTCAGCGACAGAGCAAGGCCGCCCTGGCTGGCGATCTGATTCAGGGTGGTCGCCAGTGGTGCAGCCGGCAGGTTGTAGGCGCGAACGCTGGACGCTTGTTCAGCGGCGAGCAACGGGCTGCTGATCAGCGGGGCGCTGAGGGCAATTGCGACGGCCAGCAGACTGGGGCGCAATAAGGTGTCTAGCGAACGGGACATACGGCGGCTCCTGAATGAAAATATTTCTCAATTGCCTGTCTGCCGCACGAGAATCAAAAAGTGATAGGGCTAGATGAAAATAATTTCGATTAACTTGTAAATGAGGGCTGCTGAGTCCTGAGGGATAGCCTATTTGTGGTGTGGGCCACCGGCCCCATCGCCGGCAAGCCAGCTCCCACAGTTTTCAGTGTTGTTCACAAAATCAATGTCACCGCAGATTCCTGTGGGAGCTGGCTTGCCAGCGATGAGGGCTATCAGGCTCCAAATTAGTCAGGTTTGGTATCAGCCTTCGCCACGGTCACCCAATACGGTGTGTGCTGCTCGATCTGCACCGGCAGGGTCGGTAGCAGGGCGCTCAGTGCCTTGTCGGTGTCGTGCAGCGGGAAGCTGCCGGTGATGCGCAGGTCGGCCACTTCCGCGGTAACGCCCAGATAGCCACGACGATAGCGGCCCAGCTCATGCACCAGATCCCCCAGCCGGGCGTTATCCACCACCAGCATGCCGCGAGTCCACGCATCGGCGCCGGGGTTGAGTGCCAGAATCGGCTCCAGCCCGTCGCTGCGCATCAGCACCTGCTGGCCTTCACGCAGGATCTGCTCTTCAGGATTGGATTCTGCGTGCGCCGCCACCGCCGACTGCAACACACTCAAGCGTGTGCCTTGTTCCTCGCGTTTGACCAGGAACCGTGTGCCCAGCGCTCGCATGCTGCCGTCGCGGGTCTCGACAATGAACGGACGCGCATCGCCGTGACCGGTTTCGACAAGGATTTCGCCTTCCTGCAAGACGATCAGCCGTCGCTTGTCATCGAAACGCACATCAACGGCGCTGTGGGTATTGAGGTTGAGCACGGTGCCGTCGGCCAGACGCAAGGTGCGTTGCTCACCAGTGGCGGTGCGTTGATCGGCGAGCCAGTAATCCACTGGCAAATAACGATCACCGGCGAACAACGCCAGACCCATCACCGCAACCACGCTGGCCACTCCGCTGCCAAGTTTGCGCACCCGACGGCGGATGCCTTCGCGTGATTGCAGCAGGGCACTGCGGGCCGGGCCATTGGCGACGCTGAAACGTTGATCGAGCATGCCCAACTGACGCCAGGCACGGGCATGTTCTTCATTGGCGGCATGCCACTTGGTGAACTCTTCGCGCTCCAGCGGACTGCTGGAGTCCAGTGTCAGTTGCCAGGCAATCGCGGCGTCCAGCACATGGGCGGAGACCGGGCGGGAGCTGGCCGGACTCATGTCGGTTCACCGTACAGGGCGACGTAGCACTGGCGAATACCCTGAGCCAGGTACTGCCGAACCCGTGGCACCGATACACCGAGCTTGCTGGCGATCTCGGCATGGCCGAGGCCATCGAGGCGGTTATAAAGGAAAGCGGCGCGGGCCTTGGTCGACAGTTTGCCGAGCAAGCGGTCGATAGCCTTGAGGTCTTCGAGGATCAGTTGCTGCTCTTCCACCGACGGCTGTTCACCTTCGGGGATCAGCATCAATTCGGTGAGATACGCCTGTTCCAGCGCAGCGCGGCGGAAGTAATCGAACAGCAGACCCTTGGCGATGGCCACCAGAAACGCACGTGGCTCGCGGGGTGACAGCAGTTCTTCGCGGCCGAGCAGGCGCACGAAAGTGTCCTGACTCAGGTCTTCGGCGCGCTGCGGGCAGGCAACGTTGCGTCGCAGCCACGTCAACAGCCAACCGCGATGGTCGCGATACAACGCACCGACGAGCTCACTGTGAGGGCTTGGGACTGACGACACCGGGTCACCGATTGGGAAAGGTTAACTAACGAGAATTGATCGCGATTCTCGCAGAGGTGAGAATGCTTAGCAATTGGCCACCGGTCGGGTGGTATCAGCGGGACCGCGTTATCGTTCTTCGCGGGCAAGCCACGCTCCCACAGGTTTTGCACTGATTTTGGGAGTAGCGCATGACCTGTGGGAGCGTGGCTTGCCCGCGAAGAGGCCGGAACTGACGCCGATAATCTAAAAGGACGGCGCTTGCTGCCGGCGTTTCCACTGGCTCAGGCGTTGTTGAAGATTCAGCGGGCTGTGGATTTGCTGCGCCCGAGCGCGACTGAACAGGATCAACGCCAATTCCGCCGTCGCCAGCGCGTCGGCGCTCGCGTTGTGTCGTTCGAACACTTCCAGCCGGAACCAGTTGATCCACTCATCCAGTCCCGCCTCACGAATATTCGCCTGCGGGCAGAGCAGCGGCGCCATCTCGGCGACGTCGAGAAAAACATGCTGCAATTTGTAACCCAGGTGCTCCTTGAGCGCCCGGCCGAGCATGTGTTGATCGAACGGCGCATGAAACGCCAGCAACGGGCTGTCGCCGACAAACTCCATGAACTCCAGCAATGCCTCGCTCGGCTCGCTGCCGGCGGCAATCGCGCTGGGCCCCAAACCGTGAATCAATACGCTGGGGCTGAGCTTGAGTTCGCGGCATTGCAGGGTGCGTTCGAACTGCTGGCTGAAATCGATGGCGCCATCCTCGATCACCACTGCGCCAATCGACAACACCCGATCCTTGTTCAGGTTGAGCCCGGTGGTTTCCAGATCCAGCACCACCCAGCGTTGTTCGCGCAGGTTGCATTCGCTCAGTCCGCTACCGGTTGGCAGACTCGACAGCCGTTGCTGCACATCCTCCTGCAGCACCGGACTGGCCGGGCGCAGCCACGAAAACAGACTCATAGCTGATACCGCAAGGTCAGGCTGCTTTGCAGGCGTTGGGCCTGACGCAGGGACTCACGCAGGATGCGCCGGTCCAGATGATTGAGGCTGTCGGGATCAACCCGGTTCGAATACGGCAGATTCTCCCGGGTCTGCAACTGATGCTGCTGCATGCGCGTCTGCTGGATGAAGTGGTAAGCCTCTTCATAGGCCGCACCATCGAGCCGCTCGATGACTTCTTTCTCCACCAGTTGGCGGAAGCGCTCCAGGGTGTTGTTGGCATCGATGCCGTTAGCCAGCGCCAGCAAGCGCGCACCATCGACGAAGGGTGTGAGGCCCTGGACTTTCAGGTCCAGCGTGGCTTTCTCGCCGTTCTTGCGCGCCAGCACAAAATCGCGGAAACGCCCCACGGGCGGACGATTGCGCAGGGCGTTGTCGGCCATCATGCGCTGGAACAATCGGTTGTCGCCGACCTGATCGAGAATGCCTCGACGCAATTGTTCGCAACCCTGTTCATCGCCCCAGACCACGCGCAAGTCGAAATAGATGCTCGACCCCAACAGGTTCTCCGGCGTCGCCTCGCGGATAAACGCGGCAAACCGCCGCGCCCACTCCGCCCGGGACAGGCACAGTTCGGGATTGCCGGCCATGATGTTGCCTTTGCACAGGGTGAAGCCGCACTGCGCCAGGCTCTGGTTGATCTGCTGCGCAATCGGCAGCAGCTTGCCGCGAATCTCCGCAGCATGCGCCGCATCCCTCGCGTCAAACAGAATGCCGTTGTCCTGATCGGTGTGCAGCGTCTGCTCGCGCCGGCCTTCGCTGCCGAAGCACAGCCAACTGAACGGTACGCCGGGATCGCCACGTTCGGCGAGGGTCAGTTCGATCACCCGGCACACGGTGTGATCGTTGAGCAGCGTAATAATGTGGGTGATCTGCGTGGACGATGCGCCGTGCGCCAGCATGCGCTCGACCAGTTGGCCGATCTCGCCACGCAGGGTCACCAGTTGTTCGACCCGTTGTGCGCTGCGGATCGTGCGCGCCAGATGCACCAGATCGACTCGTTGCAGCGAGAACAGATCACGCTCCGAGACCACGCCGCACAGGCGTTGATCCTTGACCAGACAGACGTGGGCGATGTGCCGTTCAGTCATGGCTATCGCCGCGTCAAAAGCGCTGTGATCCGGCGACAGAAAGAACGGCGAGCAGGTCATGTGGCGCTCGATGGCTTCGCTGAAGTCGGCGACGCCTTCAGCCACCACATGGCGTAAATCACGCAGAGTGAAAATCCCCAGCGGCGCCTTGTGTTCATCCACCGCGACGATGCTGCCGACCTGCTGCTCGTGCATCAACTTCACCGCTTCACGCAATGGCGTGTCTGGCGTGCAGGTTACCGGGTGGCGCATGGCCAATTCGCCGAGGCGGGTGTTGAGCGAATATTGGGTGCCAAGGGTTTCCACGGCTTTCTGCTGGACTTGCTGGTTGACCTGATCCAGCAGGCTGCTGACCCCGCGCAAGGCGAAATCGCGAAAGGCATTGGAGAGGGCGAACAGTTTGATGAACGCCAGTTTGTTCAGTTGCAGGCAGAAGGTGTCTTCGCCAGCCAGATGCTCGGTGCGGGTCGCCCGTTCGCCGAGCAGGGCGGCGAGGGGGAAACACTCGCCGGTGGTGATTTCAAACGTGGTTTCGGTCCCGGGTTTGGTGATGTGCTGACGCTCGCCGACCACCCGGCCCTGTTTGACGATGTAGAAGTGTTCGACCGGGCCGTCGGCGGGTTTGATGATGCTCTCGCCCTGGCCGTAAAAACGCAGTTGGCATTGCTCCACCAGATACGCCAGGTGGGCATGTTCCATTTGATTGAAGGGCGGGAAGCGCTGGAGGAATTGCAGGGTGCCCTGAATGTTCTGCAATACCGCGGTTTTCCCTGCCTGGGTGAAGGCATCCGCTTTACTCATAACCATTACCGCAGTCTTTTTTGAATTGTTGTTGTCGGATCGTTGCAGCCATGGTCGGCCCCATCGCGCAGGGTGCCCATTGGACGTAAGTCTAGGTTTGACGACCGTTGGCGAGTTTTCGGACATGCCCTACGCAAACAGTCGGAAATTCTCTTTGTTCACCTCTTGGAAAAAAATCCGACGAAGTGCACATTGAAGCTCTGCTTAGCGATGTCTGACCACTGTGCTAGGGGATTGATTTGAGAATGTAGAGAAAGCCATGTCCGACCACGATATTTTGAGCGACGCCGAGCGGGAAGCGCTCAGCGCTGTGATGCTCGAACCCGATCTGCCACCGCAGCGTGTATTGATCGTTGATGACGACAAGGACGCCCGGGAACTGTTGTCGGAGATTCTGGCGCTCGACGGCATCCGCTGCATGACCGCCGCCAGCGGTGAAACCGCGCTCAGGATGCTGGAAGACAAACCTTCGATCGGGCTGGTGATCACAGATCTGCGCATGGGCAATGTCGGTGGTCTGGATCTGGTCCGGCAGGTGCGTGAATCAGTACGGGCGGCGATGCCGATCATCATTGTTTCCGGCGATGCCGATGTGAAAGACGCGATTGCGGCGATGCATTTGAGCGTGGTGGATTTCCTGCTCAAGCCGATTGATACCAACAAGCTGCTGGCGCTGGTCAAACACGAGCTTGGGATGGAACCGTGACCTGTTGAAGATCAAAAGATCGCAGCCTTCGGCAGCTCCTACATGAGATCAACTGCAGGAGCTGCCGAAGGCTGCGATCTTTTGATTGTGCTCCAACAAAAAAGCCCTGATCCAAAAAGGATCAGGGCTTTTTCACATCCAGCATCTACGCAAGATTACAGGCCGTTGGCAGCCTTGAACTCGCGACGACGACGGTGCAGCACCGGCTCGGTGTAGCCGTTCGGCTGTTTGGTGCCTTCGATCACCAGTTCGACCGCCGCCTGGAAGGCGATGTTGCTGTCGAAGTTCGGTGCCAGCGGACGGTACAACGCGTCGTTGGCGTTCTGACGATCCACCACCGGCGCCATGCGCTTGAGGCTTTCCATCACTTGCGCTTCGGTAACAACACCGTGGCGCAGCCAGTTGGCGATGTGCTGGCTGGAGATACGCAGCGTTGCACGGTCTTCCATCAGGCCGACGTCATTGATGTCCGGCACTTTCGAGCAACCGACGCCCTGGTCGATCCAGCGCACCACGTAACCGAGAATGCCCTGGGAGTTGTTGTCCAGTTCGTTCTTGATCTGCTCTGGCGTCCAGTTCGGGTTGACCGCCAGCGGGATGGTCAGGATGTCGTCCACCGAAGCGCGAGCGCGTTTGGCCAGTTCGGCCTGACGGGCGAACACGTCAACCTTGTGGTAATGCAGCGCGTGCAGCGCAGCTGCGGTCGGCGACGGCACCCAGGCAGTGTTGGCGCCGGCCAGCGGGTGAGCGATTTTCTGTTCGAGCATCGCCGCCATCAGATCGGGCATGGCCCACATGCCTTTACCGATTTGCGCGCGACCTTGCAGGCCGGTGCTCAGACCGATATCGACGTTCCAGTTCTCGTAGGCGCCGATCCACTTCTCAGCCTTCATGTCCGCCTTGCGCACCATCGGGCCGGCTTCCATGGAGGTGTGGATTTCGTCGCCGGTACGGTCGAGGAAACCGGTGTTGATGAACACCACGCGCTCGCTGGCTGCCTTGATGCACGCCTTGAGGTTGACCGTGGTACGGCGCTCCTCGTCCATGATCCCGACTTTCAGCGTGTTGCGTTTCAAGCCCAGCACGTCTTCGATGCGACCGAACAACTCATTGGTGAACGCGGCTTCTTCCGGACCGTGCATCTTCGGTTTAACGATGTAGACCGAACCGGTGCGGGTGTTTTTGCGCGAGGTGTTGCCGTTCAGGTTGTGCATCGCCGCAAGGCAAGTGACCAGACCGTCGAGGATGCCTTCCGGCACTTCGTTACCGTCTTTGTCGAGGATCGCGTCGATGGTCATCAAGTGGCCAACGTTGCGCACGAACAACAGCGAACGACCGTGCAGGGTCACTTCACCGCCGTTGACCGTGGTGTAAGTGCGGTCAGGGTTCATGGTGCGAGTGAAGGTCTGGCCGCCCTTGGAAACGGATTCCGACAGGTCGCCCTTCATCAGGCCGAGCCAGTTGCGGTAGATCACCACTTTGTCGTCGGCATCGACGGCAGCCACGGAGTCTTCGCAGTCCATGATGGTGGTCAGTGCCGCTTCCATCAGGACGTCTTTGACGCAGGCAGCGTCGGTCTGGCCGACAGGGGTTGTGGCGTCGATTTGGATTTCGAAATGTAGACCATTGTGTTTCAGCAGGATCGCGATTGGCGCGCTGGCCTCGCCCTGGAAACCGATCAGTTGCGCATCGTCACGCAGGCCGGTGTTGCTGCCACCCTTGAGGGTGACCTGCAATTTGCCGTCGGTGATGGTGTATTTGGTGGAATCGACGTGCGAGCCAGCAGCCAACGGCGCGGCTTCGTCGAGGAATGCACGGGCGAAGGCGATGACTTTGTCGCCACGCGCCTTGTTGTAGCCTTTGCCTTTCTCTGCGCCACCGGCATCGCTGATCGCGTCGGTGCCGTAGAGGGCGTCATACAGCGAACCCCATCGGGCGTTCGAAGCATTGAGAGCGAAGCGGGCGTTCATCACCGGAACCACGAGTTGCGGGCCGGCGGTACGGGCGATTTCGTCATCGACGTTTTGCGTCGTTGCCTGGAAATCAGCCGCTTCTGGCAGCAGATAACCGATTTCTTGCAGGAAGGCTTTATAGGCCACGGCGTCATGTGCCTGGCCGGCGCGTTCCTGATGCCAGGCATCAACGCGCGCCTGGAAGTCATCGCGTTTGGCGAGTAGGGCTTTGTTCTTCGGCGCCAGGTCGTGAATGACCTTGTCGGCACCTTCCCAGAATTTTTCGGCGGTGAGGCCGGTACCGGGAATGGCTTCGTTGTTCACGAAGTCGAACAGGAC
>NZ_JBIUXX010000034.1:25223-38948 GCF_044744235.1 Pseudomonas sp. NPDC087346 | reverse complement strand
GTCGGTGACCTGCAGGCCACCGACTTGAACGTGTTCAGTCATTGCTTGCCTCACTCTGCTCAGCTATTTCGCTTTTCAGCTCTTCAAATTGACAATGAAGCCTCTGGCCATTTAAACCACAAACCCCTCAACCAGTGCATGCCATTTCTGGCGGCTGGGTTGGGACCAATCAACGGCTTGGGGCCTTGCTGACGGGGCTTTCAGGGTTGCGAACATGCCTTGGGCAGACATCGATCCAGCGTTATGTAGTGCGCGCTGCGGCATACTACATGATGAATTGCGCTTGTGAAAATCAGACTAATTACGTCGATCTGCGACCCCATGACGCATTGCGGTCACGACGCGGCACGGGATGTTCTCAAAAAACTATTGGATTGTTCCAGCTAAATATCAAAAGTTGTACACATAAATACTATGTGCCTGCTATGGGCCCTCCTTTCCTGTGGCCATAAATGGTTGCCATAAGTGTTGGGATGCTGAATCAGGTCCCTTGCCTATACTTGCCCTTCTATAACAAAAGTCATGACAAGAGGGCTGCGCCATGGACCATCTCGTACTCACCGTCTTCGCCCCGGACAAGCCCGGGCAGGTCGAGCGCATTGCCCAATGCATCGCCGAGCACGGTGGCAACTGGCTGGAAAGCCGCATGTCACGGATGGCCGGGCAGTTCGCGGGAATTCTTCGGGTGGGTGTGCCAGCGGAGGCTTACGACGAATTAGTCGATGCCTTACAGGCGCTGTCGGCACATGGCATTCGTGTGTTGATCGCCGAAAGCGGTATCGAACAGTCCTGCACCTGGAAACCGATCGCCATGGAGCTGGTGGGCAACGACCGCCCAGGGATCGTGCGCGACATCACCCGATTGCTCAGCGAGCAGGGTGTCAACCTCGAACGGCTGGTGACTGAAGTACGACCGGCGCCGATGAGCAGTGAGCCGCTGTTTCACGCCGAGGCGATTCTTGCGGTACCGCTGACCTTGTCGCTGGACGTTTTGCAATCGCGCCTGGAAACCCTGGCGGACGATCTGATGGTGGAATTGGTTCTGCGCACCGATCCCTGATCAGGTTATCCAGTTTTTATATGCACCTGCTTGTGGATAACCTTGGGAAGGAACGTTGCAGGCCACGAGAACCGTGGCCTGCGAAGCTTAGTACGTTTTTTGATCAGGCGCGGCGACGCAAACTTATCCACGCATCGACGCTGTACACCGCCAGACCTGCCCAGATAAACATGAACGCTATCAGCGTGCTGGATGACAACTGCTCACCGAACAGCAGCACTGCCTGCAACAACACCAGCGTTGGCGCGATGTATTGCAGGAAACCGATGGTGGTGTAGGGCAAGTGGCGCGTGGCCGCGTTGAAGCACACCAGCGGCACCAACGTTACCGGGCCGGCCGCGATCAGCCACCAGGCTTGAGAAGTCGTCCAGAACTCGGGTTGAGCGCTGGTTGCGGTCTGATTGAACAGCAACCAGGCAATGGCAATCGGCACCAGCATCCAGGTTTCCACTACCAATCCCGGCAACGCCTTGACCGGCGCCTGTTTGCGGATCAACCCGTAGAAGCCAAAGGTCAGCGCCAGCACCAGCGACACCCACGGCAGACTGCCGACCTGCCACACCTGCTGCGCCACACCGACTGCCGCCAGCCCGACCGCGACCCACTGCATGCGGCGCAAGCGTTCGCCAAGAATCAGCATCCCCAGCAACACGTTGACCAGCGGGTTGATGTAGTAACCGAGGCTCGCTTCGAGCATCCGTCCGTTATTCACCGACCACACATAGGTCAGCCAGTTGGCTGCGATCAGTGTGCCGCTCAATGCCAGAATTGCCAGACGCTTGGGGTTGTCGAGCAATTCGCGCAACCAGCCCGGATGTTTCCAGACCATCAGCAGCAACGCGCCGAAAAGCGCCGACCAGAGCACCCGGTGGATGATGATTTCGACTGCCGGAACCTCGGCAATGGCTTTGAAGTAGATCGGGAACAGGCCCCAGATGATGTAGGCGGTCAGGCCCAGAATGTACCCGCGACGCGGGTTGGCGGCTTGCATGCAGAATCCTTGCGTGGGCAGCTGGCAAAGGAGGGATTGTAAGGAGATTTGTCGGCGGATGTCCGAGCTGATTAGTCAGAAAATTGTGAACACAGATCCAATGTGGGAGCTAGCCTGCTAGCGATTGCGCTGGTTCAGTCAACGCGATGTTGAATGTCAGTCCGCTTTCGCTAGCAGGCTAGCTCCCACAAGGTTTGTGGTGAATCAGAATAACTTCAGCGGTTGTTCCTGGAGTGCCGAGAGTTGCTCACGCAGCGCCAGTACCTGATCGCCCCAATAGCGTTCAGTGCCGAACCACGGAAAACTGTGCGGGAACGCCGGGTCATCCCAGCGCCGAGCAAGCCAGGCGCTGTAGTGCATCAGGCGCAAGGCGCGCAGCGGTTCGATCAGTGCCAGTTCACGCGGATCGAAATCATGGAATTCGTTGTAGCCATCCATCAATTCCGACAGTTGCCCGAGGCATTCCTGACGGTCGCCGGCCAGCATCATCCAGATGTCCTGCACTGCCGGGCCCATGCGGCAGTCGTCGAGGTCGACGATGTGGAACATCTCGTCACGGCACATCATGTTGCCGGGGTGGCAGTCGCCGTGCATGCGGATGTTCTGATGCGGCGTGGCGGCGTAGGCGTCTTCGACACGCTTGAGCAGATCGCGGGCCACGGACTCGTAAGCCGGCAGCAGGCTCTTGGGAATGAAGTTGCCTTCGAGCAGGGTGTTCAGCGAGGCGTGGCCGAAGTTCTGCACGGCGAGGGCTTCACGGTGTTCGAACGGCTTGGTCGCGCCGACCGCATGAATCCGCCCGAGCAACTGGCCGAGGCGATACAGCTGATCGAGATTGCCCGGCTCCGGCGCACGGCCACCACGACGGGGAAATAGAGTGAAGCGGAAACCGGCATGTTCGTGCAGGGTTTCGCCGTTGTGGATCAATGGCGCAACCACCGGGATTTCTACGTCAGCCAGTTCGAAGGTGAACTTGTGTTCTTCGAGGATGGCTTCGTTGGTCCAGCGTTGCGGACGATAGAATTTGGCGATCAGCGGTTCGGAGTCTTCGATGCCAACCTGATAGACACGGTTTTCGTAGCTGTTGAGCGCCAGAATGCGCGCATCGCTCAAGAAGCCGATGCTTTCGACAGCATCGAGTACGAGGTCTGGGGTGAGGGTTTCAAACGGGTGGGCCATGCTGACTCCTGCGCGCAGCAGGCTGCCGCGTCCGGCCCGGCATGGTAGCGCAGACTGTAGGCTTTGAGGTGAGAGTTGTCTGTGCTGACGCCATCGCTGGCAAGCCAGCTCCCACAGGGTCCTGCGCAAAACCTGTGGGAGCTGGCTTGCCAGCGATGAGGGCCTGTCAGGCGCCGACGATCCCGCCGTCCTCACGAGTAATCGCCATCACCGACGAGCGCGGCTTGCCGTTCGGCAGATGCTCGGGGAAGGTCGAACCACCGTTTTCGCCCGGATGCTGAATCCCGACGAACAGGGTTTTCTGATCCGGCGAGAAGCTGATCCCGGTCACCTCGCAACCAATCGGCCCGACCATGAACCGGCGAATTTCACCCGTCGCCGGATCGGCGCAAAGCATCTGGTTATTGCCCATGCCGGCGAAGTCCCCGGCATTGCTCGAATCGCCGTCAGTCAGAATCCACAGACGCCCGGCCTTGTCGAAGCCTAGGCCATCCGGGCTGTTGAACATGTTCTGCGGGGTGATGTTCTTCGATCCGCCCTTCGGCGTGCCGGCATGCACGCTCGGGTTGCCGGCGACCACAAACAGATCCCAGGCGAAAGTTTTCTCCGCGTGATCGTCGCGGTCGGTGCGCCAGCGCAGGATCTGCCCGTAGACGTTCTTCTCGCGAGGGTTCGGGCCACCCACTGGTTGACCGTCTTCACCGCGCTTGGCGTTGTTGGTCAGGGTGCAATAGACCTGGCCGTCCTTCGGACTGACGACAATCCACTCCGGGCGGTCCATGCGCGTGGCGCCGACGACGCTGGCGGCCAGTCGTGCGTGGATCAGCACTTCGGCCTGATCGGCAAAACCGCTGCTGGCGTCGATGCCGTTTTTGCCGTGGGTCAATTCGATCCACTGGCCCTGGCCTTTCGGGTGATCCGGGTTGCCGTCGCCGGCATCGAACTTGGCCACGTACAAAGTGCCGTGATCGAGGATGTCGCGATTGGCTTTCGGGTTGCGGTGGTTGATGCGCTCGCGGCTGACGAATTTGTAGATAAACTCGCCACGCTCATCGTCCCCCATGTACACCACGGCGCGCCCATCGTCGGTTTCGGCGAGTGCGGCGTTCTCATGCTTGAAGCGGCCCAGCGCGGTGCGTTTGACCGGGGTCGATTGCGGATCGAACGGGTCGATCTCGACCACCCAGCCGTGACGGTTGAGTTCGTTGGGGTTCTTGGCCAGATCGAAGCGTGGGTCGAACGGGTGCCAGTTGATTTCCCGGCTGGTAACCGATGCGCCGTAGCGCTTCTGCGCCGGGTCGAATTGTTGTTGCGCGTTGCTGCTACCGAAGCAATCGGTGAAGTTCTCTTCGCAGGTCAGGTACGTGCCCCACGGCGTCATGCCGTTGGCGCAGTTCTGGAAGGTGCCGAGGACTTTCTTGCCACGCTTGTCGGCGCTGGTTTTCATCAGCTCGTGACCGGCGGCCGGGCCGCTGATGCGCAGCGGCGAGTTGCCGTGGATACGGCGGTTGTAGCGCGAGCCCTGAACGAACTGCCACTGGCCGTTCTTGCGCTGCACTTCGATCACTGAAACGCCTTCGCAGGCCAGCGCCTTGCGCACGTCTTCGGCCGATTGCGGCATGCCGCCGTGCGGGTAGAGGTAGCGGTAGTTGGTGTATTCGTTGTTGATCGCCATCAACGCGCGGTTCTTGTCGTCGGGAAAGGCGAACAGGCTCATGCCGTCGTTGTTATCGCCGAACTGCACTTCCTGTGCGGCGGCGGTGCCATTGCCGCTCGGGTCGAAGGCCGGGCCGTTTTTTTGCAGCGGCTGGCCCCAACTGATCAGTACCGAAGACTTGTAGCCCTTGGGCAGACTGATGACGTCGGTGGTCGCGGCGGCAATGCTGTCGAAGCCGAGCAGGCGGCTGTTGCCGGCGCTGACACCGGTGGCCAGCGCACTGCGGCTCAACAGGCTACCGCCGAGGAACATCGCTGCGCCGCACAGGGCGCCGGCGCTGATGAAACCGCGCCGGCTAAGGCCGACCATTTTTTCCAGATCGGTGGATTGGTTTTCTTCTAACAGGCTCATCTCAGGCTCCCTGCATGGTTTTTGCAGCCACCTTAATGAGGGTCGATGACGCTTTTGTTGCAGGGCGCCGAGCTAGAGCGGTGTGCCGATCAGCACATTGGAAGGGGAGAACTGCACGCGGACCGGTTGCTCGACACTCAGGCCATGGGTGCGCAAGTGCAGCGGCTCAGCCAGGGCGCAGAGGGTCTGGCCATTGGGCAGGGCGATGCGAACTTCGCTGGGGCCGTCCTCGGCATCGAGAATCGCCTCGATGGTGCCGTTTAGAAGATTGTGACCGGATGTTGCAGGTTGCTCGCTGGACAGCAGTTCGAGCCAGCCGGCCTTGATCAGCGCCACCACTTCGGTGCCCGCGTGCAGTTCCAGATGCACGGTGCTGTCGTGAGTGATCTGCGCGTCGATCCATAGCCCTTCGGCCAGTTCCAGGCGAATCAGGTCATTGCGCCCCTGGCTCTCGATTGCCACGACTTTGCCGTGCAACTGATTGCGGGCGCTGGTGCGCAGCATCAAGCGGCCAAGCAAGTCGAGGTCGCTGGCATCTTCGGCGGCCTCCAGCACTTGTGCCTGCAAGGCTTGCAGTTTTTGATAAAGACGCAGGACACGTTCGCCTTCGCTGGACAGTTTGGCGCCACCGCCACCCTTGCCGCCGACCGCGCGTTCCACCAGCGGTTTCTGCGCGAGGTTGTTCAGCTCATCAATGGCATCCCATGCCGCTTTGTAACTCAGGCCGGCGCTTTTCGCGGCGCGGGTGATCGAGCCCTGTTCGGCGATGTGTTGCAGCAGGGCGATGCGCTGCGGGCGACGGACGATGTGCTGGGACAACAGGGTTGGCAGGGACATAGATGAGCGCTTTGTGCTGTGACGATGGGGGTTGAAGTTGGCGGCTCGGGACCCGAGAGTCAAGCCCGACGCTAATCCCCTTGCAGGAGTGAGCCTGCTCGCGATGGCGTCATGTCAGACGAGATCATCGTTGAATGTCAGTCCGCTATCGCGAGCAGGCTCACTCCTACAGGGATAGTGGTTTGCTCAAGTACCCGGTTTTGGCGTGCGTGCCAGGCAATAGACATCGACCCTTGCGGCGCCTGCGTCGATTAACAGTCGCGCCAGTGCCTGAGCGGTGGCTCCAGTGGTCAGCACATCATCGACCAACGCCAGATGTCGGCCTGCTACTTGCGCGTCGGGTGTGAGCACAAAAGCATTGCGCAGATTGAGTTGGCGCGCCTTGGCGTCGAGGTCCTGCTGGGCGCTGGTATCGAGAATTCGTTGCAGCAGATTCTCTTCGCAGGGCAGATCGAGGTGTTGACCTAACCAGCGCGCCAGCATGCTGGCCTGATTGAAACCGCGCTGGCGCAATCGCTTGGTGGCGAGCGGCACCGGCAATAACGCATGTGGGCGTGGCAAGTCTTCTTCGAAGCGATGTTGCAGGAATTGCCCGAGAACTTCGGCGAGCAGGTGGCCAAACGGCCAATTGGCGCTATGTTTGAAGCGAGTGATCAAACTGTCCACCGGAAACCCGTAAACCCACGGCACGGCAACCTGTTCGAAAGCCGGCGGCTCATGCAGGCAACCACCGCAAGTCATGCCGGGCGCGAGTAGCGGTAGCGCGCAAGTCAGGCATTGATCACCCAGCCAGGGCAGGTCGGTTTCGCAGGCCATACACAGCGGCGTTTGAGCATCTGCGGGCTCATTGCATAACAAACAGAGTTGTACGTTTTTTAAACAGATGTAAACCTGGCCTTCGTACTGTGGTTGACAGCGCATTGCTCTTCCTTAAATATGCCGAACATCCGTGTCGCGTCTGTGGGTATTCCGTTCCCGCAGCCGCCAGCCAAGCATAACCAAGGAAACACCCATGAGCGCGAGCACCACTGCCACCCTGCGTCACGACTGGTCTTTGGCCGAAGTCAAAGCTCTGTTCGTACAGCCTTTCAACGACTTGCTGTTCCAGGCGCAGACGGTGCACCGCGCGCATTTCAACGCCAACCGGGTTCAGGTTTCCACGCTGCTGTCGATCAAGACGGGCGCCTGCCCGGAAGATTGCAAGTACTGTCCGCAGTCCGGTCACTACAACACCGGTCTGGAAAAAGAAAAGCTGATGGAAGTGCAGAAGGTCCTCGAAGAGGCTGCCCGCGCCAAGTCCATCGGCTCGACGCGTTTCTGTATGGGCGCGGCGTGGAAGCATCCATCGGCCAAAGACATGCCGTACGTGCTGCAGATGGTCGAAGGCGTGAAGGCGCTGGGTCTGGAAACCTGCATGACCCTCGGTCGCCTCGATCAGGACCAGACCGAAGCGCTGGCCAAGGCCGGCCTCGACTACTACAACCACAACCTCGACACCTCGCCGGAGTTCTACGGCAGCATCATCACCACCCGCACTTACAGCGAACGCTTGCAGACGCTGGCCTACGTGCGTGAGTCGGGGATGAAGATCTGCTCCGGTGGCATCCTCGGTATGGGCGAGTCGCTCGATGACCGCGCCAATCTGCTGATCCAGTTGGCCAACCTGCCAGAGCATCCGGAGTCGGTGCCGATCAACATGCTGGTGAAGGTTGCCGGTACGCCGCTGGAAAACGCCGAAGACATCGACCCGTTCGATTTCATCCGCATGCTCGCCGTGGCACGCATCCTGATGCCGCAATCCCACGTGCGCCTGTCCGCCGGCCGCGAAGCGATGAACGAACAGATGCAGGCCCTGGCGTTCTTCGCCGGTGCCAACTCGATTTTCTACGGCGACAAACTGCTGACCACCGCCAACCCGCAGGCTGACAAGGACATGCAATTGTTCGCACGCCTGGGCATTCAGCCGGAAGCTCGCGAAGAGCATTCGGACGAAGTTCACCAGGCCGCGATCGAACAGGCGCTGGTTGAGCAGAAGAGCACCGAGCAGTTCTATAACGCTGCGGTGTGATCGCCGTCTGAAATGCAAAAAACCTGTAGGAGTGAGCCTGCTCGCGATAGCTGTCTGACATTCAACATCTATGTTGACTGACACGACGTCATCGCGAGCAGGCTCACTCCTACAAGGGATCTGTGTCACTTGAAAGCCGAGGCCTGCATGTCTTTCGATCTCGCCGCACGCCTTGCCGCCCGTCGTGCCGAAAATCTCTATCGCCAGCGCCCGCTGCTTGAAACCCCACAAGGGCCACAAGTGGTGGTCGATGGTCAGCCATTATTGGCGTTCTGCAACAACGACTATTTAGGCCTGGCCAATCACCCGCAGGTGATCGAAGCCTGGCGCGCTGGTGCCGAGCGCTGGGGCGTTGGCGGCGGTGCGTCGCATCTGGTGATCGGCCACAGCACCCCGCATCACGCGCTGGAAGAAGCCTTGGCTGACCTGACCGGTCGTCCGCGCGCGTTGCTGTTCACCACCGGTTACATGGCCAATCTTGGCGCCGTCACGGCGCTGGTCGGGCAGGGCGACACGGTGCTCGAAGATCGGCTCAATCATGCCTCGCTGCTGGATGCCGGTTTGTTGTCCGGGGCGCGCTTCAATCGCTATCTGCACAACGACGCCGTGAGTCTGGCCAAGCGCCTGGAGAAAGCCACCGGCAACACGCTGGTGGTCACCGATGGCGTGTTCAGCATGGACGGCGATATCGCCGACCTGCCGGCGCTGGCTCGCGAAGCCAAGGCCAAAGGTGCGTGGCTGATGGTCGACGATGCTCACGGCTTTGGGCCGCTGGGCGCCAACGGTGGCGGAATCGTCGAGCATTTCGGTTTGAGTCAGGACGATGTGCCGGTGTTGGTCGGCACCCTCGGCAAAGCGTTCGGCACTGCTGGTGCGTTCGTCACTGGCAGTGAAGAGCTGATCGAAAGTCTGATCCAGTTCGCTCGCCCATACATTTACACCACCAGCCAGCCGCCGGCGCTGGCCTGTGCGACGCTGAAAAGCCTTGAACTGCTGCGCAGCGAGCATTGGCGGCGTGAACATTTGCAAACGTTGATCCGCCAGTTCCGCCATGGCGCCGAACAGATCGGCTTGGAACTGATGGACAGCTTCACCCCGATTCAGCCGATCATGATTGGCGATGCCGGCCGTGCGGTGCGCTTGTCGCAGATGCTGCGCGAGCGCGGCTTGATGGTCACCGCGATCCGCCCGCCCACCGTGCCCGCTGGCAGTGCGCGGCTGCGGGTGACGCTGACCGCCGCCCACAGCGAGGCGCAGGTGCAGCTATTGTTAGAGGGACTGGCCGATTGCTTTGCCCAACTGTCGTCGGAGCCAAGCCATGCGTAACCGACTGATCCTGCTGCCCGGTTGGGGCCTCGGCATTTCGCCGCTGGAACCGTTGGCCGCCGCATTGCAGGGACTCGACGAACATCTGCATGTCGAGATCGAGCCGCTGCCGGAACTCGATTCCGGCGACCTGCAAAACTGGCTCGACGAACTCGATGAGCGAATTCCTCAGGATGTCTGGCTTGGCGGCTGGTCGCTGGGTGGCATGCTCGCTTCTGAACTGGCGGCGCGTCGGGGTGAGCATTGCTGCGGTCTGCTGACGCTGGCGAGTAATCCTTCTTTTGTTGCCCACGAACAGTGGCCGAGCGCGATGCCGGCCGAGACCTTTGATGCGTTTCTCGCCGGTTGCGCTGCTGATCCGAAAACCACCCTCAAACGTTTCTCGCTGCTGTGCGCACAAGGCGCTCAGGACCCGCGTGGCTTGTCGCGGCTGTTGCTGAACGCGGCGCCGACTGCTTCGCCCGCAGCGTTGATGTCGGGTCTGGAATTGCTGGCGCAGATAGACACTCGCGCAGCTGTGCAGGCGTTTCGCGGCCCGCAGTTGCATCTGTTCGCCGGACAGGACGGTCTGGTGCCCGCCGAGGCAGCGGGGGAGTTGTTCGCGTTGTTGCCGGATGTCGAAATTGGCCTGATCGAACAGGCCAGCCATGCGTTTCTGCTGGAGGACCCCCACGGAGTGGCGGGTGCGATCCAGGCGTTTTTACATGAGTGCGGTGATGACTGATTTATCTCTAGCGGCGTTGCCCGGTGGCTTGCCTGACAAACGTCAGGTGGCGGCGTCTTTTTCCCGTGCAGCGGCCAGCTACGACAGCGTGGCTGAGTTGCAGCGCGATGTCGGTTCGCAGCTGTTGCAGCGTTTGCCGGCAGACTTTGTTCCGGCGCGTTGGCTGGATCTGGGCTGCGGCACTGGTTATTTCACTCGGGCGCTGGCCGAACGTTTCGACGCAAGCAACGGGCTGGCGCTGGATATTGCTGAAGGCATGCTCAATCACGCCCGTCCGTTGGGTGGTGCTCAGCATTTCATCGCCGGTGATGCCGAGCGGTTGCCGTTGCAGGATTCCAGCTGTGATCTGATCTTCTCCAGCCTTGCGGTGCAGTGGTGCGCGGATTTCGATTCGGTGCTCAGCGAAGCCTTTCGTGTGCTGAAACCGGGGGGGATTTTCGCGTTTGCTAGTCTTTGTGTAGGAACGCTGTACGAATTGCGCGATAGCTGGCGGCAGGTCGATGGCCTGGTGCACGTCAACCGCTTCCGCGAGTTCGCTCGTTACGAGCAGCTGTGCGCGGCCAGCGGTTTGCGCACCGTCAGTCTGGAAAACCAGCCGCATGTGCTGCATTACCCGGATGTGCGCAGTTTGACCCACGAACTGAAGGCGCTCGGCGCGCATAATCTGAATCCGGGCAGGCCCGGCGGTTTGACCGGGCGGGCGCGGATTCTCGGTCTGGTGGATGCTTACGAGCAGTTCCGTGAGGCGTCGGGATTGCCGGCGACTTATCGAGTGGTCTACGCCGTGTTGGAGAAACCCTTATGAGCGCAGCCTATTTCATCACCGGAACTGACACCGACGTCGGCAAGACCACCGTGGCTGCCGGATTGCTGCATGCGGCGCGCTCGGCGGGATTGAGTACGGCGGCGGGCAAACCGGTGGCCTCCGGTTGCGAGGTGACCACCAAGGGTTTGCGCAACAGCGACGCATTGGCGCTGTTGGCTGAGTGTTCATTGCCGCTGACTTATCAACAGGTCAATCCGGTGGCGTTCGAACCGGCCATCGCCCCGCATCTGGCGGCGCGCGAGGCTGGCGTGGCGCTGACGGTGCAATCGCTGCTGGCGCCGATGCGCACGATTCTCGCGATGAATGCCGATTTCACCCTGATCGAGGGCGCGGGCGGCTGGCGTGTGCCGTTGGCGGATCAGGACAATCTTTCCGATTTGGCTATCGCCTTGAAGCTGCCGGTGATTCTGGTGGTTGGCGTGCGATTGGGTTGTATCAGTCATGCGCTGCTGACGGCCGAGGCGATTGCTCGCGATGGTCTGCAACTGGCGGGCTGGGTGGCGAATATCATTGATCCGAAGACCTCACGGCTGGAGGAAAACCTGGCGACGCTGGCCGAGCGGATTCCCGCGCCGTGTCTTGGTCGGGTACCGAAACTCAAGTCAATCAGTGCCGAGGCGGTGGCGGAACATCTGCAATTGGATCTGCTCGACTGATTTTGCCTATGAGCAGGCACTGTGCCATTAGTGTTTTTGACGGGTGTTTTTCTGACGCCTCTGGTTCAATGGCTTCTATTGATCCTTCCCAAGGACGAGAGCTCCCATGGAAATCTCCGGTAACACAGCTTTTTATGCGGGTTTGAGCACGATTCAGACCGGGCAGAACCGTGTCGATCAGGCCGCCAGCCAGATCGCTAACAACACCATTGAGCGTTCGGTCACCAGCCAGTCTTCGGAAGCGCAGATCGATCGTCTGCGTGGTGTGGATCGCAGCCAGCAAATGGATCTGGGCAGTGATATGGTGCAGATGGCTCAGGGCAAGTTCCAGGTAGAGCTGGGCGCCAAAGTCGCCAAGGCATCCGATGAAGTGCTTGGTACGATCATCGATACCTTTGCCTGATTTGCAGCATTTCATGTATCGCTAACGCCGCGCCTGTTCGCGGCGTTTTTCGTTGTAAGTCCTTCTCTCTCAACTAATCTTTGTTTGATTGCCCGTGGCTCGGTCGAGCGCATGGCGTTCTGTCGTGCCCGGCGTTTGGAAACCGTGATGACGAACGGCAAAAGATCGACGCTTGACAAGATTTCGGCGTAAACGTATGTTTCAAACAACTGTTTGACCGTCACAACAAATCAACGCGGTCGTTCATTCCCGGTTACATCAGCAGAGGTTTATCGCTATGCCTGAAAACAAGGCCCCCATGCGTGATATTCGCTTCGTTCGTGACGAACTGCTCGGCTACGAAGCGCACTATCAGAGCCTTCCGGCTTGCGCAGACGCAACTCCGGACATGGTTGACGCCATTCTCGAAGAAGGCGCCAAGTTTTGTGAGCAGGTACTGGCTCCGCTGAACCGTGTGGGCGACATCGAAGGTTGCACCTGGAGCGAGACCGGCGTGAAAACCCCGACTGGCTTCAAAGAGGCTTACAAGCAATTCGTCGAAGGCGGCTGGCCGAGCCTGGCGCACGACGTCGAGCACGGTGGTCAGGGTCTGCCTGAGTCGCTGGGTCTGGCTGTCAGCGAAATGGTTGGCGAGGCCAACTGGTCGTGGGGCATGTACCCGGGCCTGTCGCACGGCGCGATGAACACCATCTCCGAGCACGGCACCCCTGAGCAGCAGGACGCCTACCTGACCAAACTGGTTTCCGGCGAATGGACCGGCACCATGTGCTTGACCGAACCGCACTGCGGCACCGACCTGGGCATGCTGCGCACCAAGGCTGAACCTCAGGCTGACGGTTCCTACAAAGTCTCCGGCACCAAGATCTTCATCTCGGCCGGTGAACACGACATGGCCGACAACATCGTCCACATCGTACTGGCCCGCCTGCCGGATGCACCGGCTGGCACCAAAGGCATCTCCCTGTTTATCGTTCCAAAGTTCATGCCGAATGCTGATGGCACCATCGGTGCACGCAACGCTGTGACCTGCGGTTCGCTGGAACACAAGATGGGCATCCACGGCAACGCCACTTGCGTGATGAACTTTGACGGCGCGACCGGTTTCCTGATCGGCCCGGCCAACAAAGGCCTGAACTGCATGTTCACCTTCATGAACACCGCTCGTCTGGGTACCGCGCTGCAAGGCCTGGCCCACGCCGAAATCGGTTTCCAGGGTGGCCTGAAATACGCTCGTGACCGTCTGCAAATGCGTTCCCTGACTGGCCCGAAAGCGCCGGAAAAAGCCGCTGACCCGATCATCGTGCACCCAGACGTGCGCCGCATGCTGTTGACCATGAAGGCCTTCGCCGAAGGCAACCGTGCGATGGTGTACTTCACCGCCAAACAGGTCGACATCGTCAAATACGGCGTGGACGAAGAAGAGAAGAAGAAAGCCGACGCACTGCTGGCTTTCATGACTCCAATCGCCAAAGCGTTCATGACCGAAGTCGGTTTTGAATCCGCCAACCACGGCGTGCAGATCTATGGCGGCCACGGCTTCATCGCCGAGTGGGGCATGGAGCAGAACGTTCGCGACAGCCGCATTTC
>NZ_JBIUXX010000034.1:0-25213 GCF_044744235.1 Pseudomonas sp. NPDC087346 | reverse complement strand
CCACCGGTATCCAGGCACTCGACCTGCTGGGCCGTAAAGTGCTGATGACTCAAGGCGAGGCTCTGAAAGGCTTCACCAAGATCGTCCACAAGTTCTGCCAGACCAACGAAGGCAACGAAGCCGTTCAGGAATTCGTCACTCCGCTGGCTGCACTGAACAAAGAGTGGGGCGAGTTGACCATGAAGGTCGGTATGGCTGCCATGAAAGACCGCGAAGAAGTTGGCGCGGCTTCCGTGGACTACCTGATGTACTCCGGTTATGCCTGCCTGGCTTACTTCTGGGCCGACATGGCGCGTCTGGCAGCCGAGAAGCTGGCAGAAGGCACCAGCGACGCGGCGTTCTACACCGCCAAGCTGCAAACCGCGCGCTTCTACTTCCAGCGCATCCTGCCGCGTACCCGTACACACGTGGCCACCATGCTGTCGGGCGCCAATAACCTGATGGACATGAAAGAAGAAGACTTCGCACTGGGCTACTAAGTCTCAGGGCAAGTTTCACGGCCGCTGCTCCCTCCGGGGACAGCGGCTTTTTTTATGCCTCATGAATAATTGTTTAACAGCGCTAAATTCCCCACTAAAACGCTAAGAAAAGCTGATTTCCTGCCGTTAAAGAGGCTTCGATGTGACGCAGGTCACACTGCATGTGCTTAACTGCTCTAAATGCAGGCACAATGCCATCTTTTGCCGGGTCGGAGTTCAACCCCTTGCCGCGTTCTTCCGCTGTACGTTTTAGCCATTTTTTACCATCACTGCTGTTGTTACTCGCGGGGTTGTCGGCTGCGTACGTCAAAGACCTCAACGTGTTTTTCACTTCACTGTTCAACGTATTGCCGACTCTGGTGCTGCTGTTGGGTGGTGCTTACTGTGCGGTTTACCGACGTCAGCGCGAACTGTTTCTGATGCTCACGGTGTACATCGCCTACTTCCTGCTCGACACCCAGACCGACTATTACCGCGACAACGGCAAAGTGCGTGAAGACGCTGCGGTGGTGTTCCATCTGGTGTGCCTGCTGCTGCCTCTGTTGTTTGGCCTGTTCGCGGCGTGGCAGGAACGTACGCACCTGTTTCAGGACATGGTGGCGCGGTTCGCCGTGTTGCTGGCCTTCGGCAGCGTCGCCCTCGGGCTTGAGCAAAGTTACCCGCAAGCGCTGCTGATGTGGCTTTCGGAGATCCGCTGGCCAGCGCTGCATGGCGCGTGGATGAGTCTGATCCAGTTGTCGTATCCGGTGTTCATCTCGGCATTCGTGCTGTTGGCCTGGCAATACTGGCGCAACCCGCGACCGCTGCACGCGGCGCAACTGGTCGGCTTGCTCGGGGTGTTCTGGATGCTGCCGAAAACCTTCATCCTGCCGTTCACCCTGAACATCATGTGCAGCCAGGTGATGTTGATGATCGCTGCCGCCGTTGCGCATGAGGCCTATCAAATGGCCTTCCGCGACGAACTCACCGGTCTGCCGGGACGCCGCGCACTCAACGAACGCATGCAGCGTTTGGGTCGCAACTATGTGCTGGCGATGAGCGACGTTGACCACTTCAAGAAATTCAACGATACCCACGGTCACGATGTGGGTGACCAGGTTCTGCGTCTGGTTGCCAGCAAGCTGTCGAAGATCAGCGGCGGCGGTAGGGCGTATCGCTATGGCGGCGAGGAATTTGCTCTGGTATTCGCCGGAAAGACCCTCGAAGAATGCATGCCGCACCTGGAAGTGATCCGCGAGTCGATCGCGTCTTACAGCATTCAACTGCGCAATCAGGAAAACCGTCCGAATGACGATCAGCAAGGTCGTCAGCGCCGAGCCGGCTCTGGCGCGTCGAGTGTTTCGGTCACCGTCAGTATTGGCGTAGCCGAACGGCTGGAGCAGCGCAACCCGGAACAAGTCCTGAAATCCGCCGACGAGGCGCTCTATGCAGCCAAGGGCGCCGGGCGTAACTGTGTGGTGGCGTACGGGCAGAACCGCCGTGGCGCGGTGCGCATGGACGCTGCTGCGGGTTGAGTGATGACAGCGCATTCAGCGTCTGGACAGTGATTGTGAGGCGTGGTGGCCGGCAGTAGGTTGAAGAAATCTGCTGACGGAGAAGCACCATGCCTGAGTACAAAGCCCCCCTGCGCGACATGCGCTTTCTGATCGACAACGTCTTCGACTTCCACGCCAACTACGCCGCCCTGGGTGCCGATGAAGCCAGCCCGGACATGATCAGCGCGATCCTCGAAGAAGGCGCGAAGTTCTGCGAGAACGTGCTGGCGCCGCTCAATCGCAGCGGTGACGAAGAGGGCTGCCATTTCGACAATGGCGTGGTAACAACGCCTACAGGTTTCAAGCAAGCCTTCGCACAATATGTCGAGGGCGGCTGGCACGGTCTGGCGGCAGATCCGGCTTATGGCGGGCAGGGCTTGCCGAGTTCGCTGGGGCTGGTGATCAGCGAGATGGTCGGTTCCAGCAATACGTCCTGGGGCATGTACCCGGGGCTGACCCACGGCGCGATGTCGGCAATCCATGCCCACGGCACCGAAGAGCAGAAAAATACTTACCTGAGCAAACTCACCGCTGGCCAGTGGACCGGCACCATGTGCCTGACCGAAGCCCATTGCGGCACTGACTTGGGCATCATCAAGACCCGCGCCGTGCCTCAGGCCGACGGCAGTTACGCGATCAGCGGCAGCAAGATTTTTATCTCTGCCGGTGAGCACGACATGAGCGACAACATCATCCATCTGGTGTTGGCCAAGTTGCCCGACGCGCCAGCCGGCACCAAGGGTATTTCGCTGTTCATCGTGCCGAAATTCCTCCCGGACACGACCGGCGAAGCGGGGCAGCGCAACGGGGTTTCCTGCGGTTCGATCGAACACAAGATGGGCATCAAGGCATCGGCCACTTGCGTGCTGAACTTCGACGATGCCAAAGGCTTTTTGATCGGCGAGCCGAACAAGGGCCTCAACTGCATGTTCACCATGATGAACCACGCACGGCTCGGCACTGGGATGCAGGGCCTGTGTCTGGGGGAGGCGAGTTTTCAGGGGGCGATCAAGTACTCCAATGACCGCTTGCAGATGCGCTCGCTGACCGGTGTCAAAGCCCCGGACAAACCGGCGGACCCGATCATCGTCCACCCGGACGTGCGGCGCATGCTGCTGACCATGAAAGCCTTCAACGAAGGCAACCGTGCGCTGACCTACTTCACCGCGCAGCTACTCGATAACGCGCATCTGAGCGCTGAGGCCGAGGCACGTCAGGAGGCCGAAGACCTGTTGGCCTTCCTCACGCCGATCTGCAAAGCGTTCATGACCGACTCCGGGCTGGAAGTGACCAACCTCGGCATGCAGATCTTCGGCGGCCACGGATTTATCCGTGAGTGGGGCATGGAGCAGCTTGTTCGCGATTGCCGGATCGCGCCGATCTACGAAGGCACCAACGGCATTCAGGCGCTCGATCTGCTGGGGCGCAAGGTGCTTGGCAGTCAGGGCAAGTTGCTGCGCGGCTTCACCAAAATCGTCCACAAGCTCTGCGCAGCTAATGCCGGGCATCCGCAGTTGGGTGGTTTCGTCTCTCAGCTTGATCAGCTCAATCAGCAATGGGGCGAGCTGACCATGAAGGTCGGCATGGCGGCGATGAAGAACCCGGATGAGGTCGGGGCCGCGTCGGTGGATTATCTGATGTACAGCGGTTACATCATCCTCGGCTACCTGTGGCTGCGCATGGCGCTGGTTGCGCAGGCGCAACTGGAGGCGGGCGAGGGGGAGGCGGATTATCTGCGTGGCAAATTGGCGACGTGCGAGTTTTACTTCAAGCGCTTGTTGCCGAGAACGGCGGCGCATCGTGCGGCGATTGAGGCGGGGAGTGATTGTTTGATGCAACTGCCAGCCGAAGTGTTTGCGCTGTAGGAAAGATCAAAAGATCGCAGCCTTCGGCAGCTCCTACACGGGATAGAGTTTTACCTGTAGGAGATGCCGAGGGCTGCGATTTTTTCACGATGACTAAAAATAACAAATCAGTCACCGGTTGACCCTATGTGTCGCAAAAGTTGTTGGGGTACACTCGGCCCCAACGAAAACACCATTCCACGAATCACCTGTTTAGATCTTGCGAGGTTTGCCATGGCTGACTACAAAGCGCCGCTGCGCGATATGCGCTTCGTCCTCAACGAAGTATTCGAGGTCGCCAAACTCTGGGCCGAACTGCCTGCATTGGCCGAGACCGTCGATGCGGAAACCCTTGAAGCCATTCTCGAAGAAGCCGGCAAGGTCACCAGCAAAAGCATCGCGCCCCTGAGCCGTGCCGCTGACGAAGAAGGTTGCCATTGGGCGGACGGTGCCGTCACCACGCCAGCCGGTTTTCCACAGGCTTACCAGACTTATGCCGAAGGCGGTTGGGTCGGCGTTGGTGGTGATCCGGCCTACGGCGGCATGGGCATGCCCAAAGCCGTGTCGGCCCAGGTTGAAGAAATGGTCAACTCCGCCAGCCTGTCGTTCGGTCTGTACCCAATGCTGACGGCCGGCGCTTGTCTGTCGATCAACGCCCACGCCAGCGAAGAACTGAAAGCCGCGTACCTGCCGAACATGTACGCCGGGATCTGGGCCGGTTCCATGTGCCTGACCGAGCCGCATGCCGGCACCGATCTGGGGATCATCCGTACCAAGGCCGAACCTCAGGCCGACGGTTCCTACAAGGTCAGCGGCACCAAGATCTTCATTACCGGTGGTGAACACGACCTCACCGAAAATATCATCCATCTGGTACTGGCAAAACTGCCGGATGCTCCAGCGGGCCCGAAAGGTATTTCGCTGTTCCTGGTGCCTAAGTTCATGGTCAATGCCGACGGCAGCCTGGGCGCACGCAACCCGGCGAACTGCGGTTCGATCGAACACAAGATGGGCATTCAGGCGTCCGCGACCTGCGTGATGAACTTCGACGAAGCTGTGGGCTATCTGGTCGGCGAGCCGAACAAGGGCCTGAACGCGATGTTCACCATGATGAACTACGAGCGTCTGGGCGTTGGTATTCAGGGTTTGGCCACTGGCGAGCGCTCTTATCAGAACGCTGTCGAATACGCTCGTGATCGTCTGCAAAGCCGTTCGCCAACCGGCGCGCAGAACAAAGACAAAGTCGCTGACCCGATCATCGTCCACCCGGACGTGCGTCGCATGCTGCTGACCATGAAAGCCTCGAACGAAGGTGGCCGGGCGTTCTCCACCTACGTGGCGATGCAACTCGACACCGCCAAGTTCAGCGAAGACCCAACCACCCGCAAGCGTGCCGAGGACCTCGTCGCGCTGCTGACGCCAGTGGCCAAGGCGTTCCTGACCGATCTAGGTCTGGAAACCACGATTCACGGCCAGCAGATTTTCGGCGGCCACGGCTACATCCGTGAGTGGGGTCAGGAGCAACTGGTGCGTGATGTGCGCATCACCCAGATCTACGAAGGCACCAACGGCATTCAGGCGCTGGACCTGGTCGGTCGCAAGATCGTCGGTAGCGGTGGCGCGTTCTACAAGCTGTTCGCTGACGAGATTCGCCACTTCACCGCAACTGCCAATGCCGATTTGGCCGAGTTCACCAAGCCGCTGAACGACGCCGTCGATACCCTCGACGAACTGACAGCGTGGCTGCTGGATCGGGCGAAAAACAACCCGAATGAAATCGGCGCGGCCTCGGTCGAATATCTGCAAGCGTTCGGCTATGTGGCATACGCCTACATGTGGGCACTGATGGCGAAAGCTGCGCTGGGCAAAGAAACTCAGGAAGATTTCTACGCCAGCAAGCTCGGCACCGCTCGTTTTTACTTCGCCCGTCTGCTGCCGCGCATTCACTCGTTGAGCGCGTCGGTGAAGGCTGGCAGCGAGTCGTTGTTCCTGCTGGACGCCGCGCAATTCTGATCCAAAACGTTATGTAAGCAATCTCTTACATAACGTGCTGCTGTTCTCCCATATGCGCCAATTGGATCCACGGCTAATCTACATTTCATGGACGTCGAGCAGGAAGCTCAAAGCAACAACACGGACACGTAGGATTCTGCCAGGGTGGCGGAGTGAAATGGATGTCAGGGAAACAGTCTGCAAAGCCCCGCTTCGGCGGGGTTTTCTTTTGCCTGAAGAAAAGTGCCTCAGCTCAGGTCATCCAGTGATGGCGTGCCTTTCAGCGGTTTCCCTTCGCGCTGCATCACTTCCTCCAGCAACGTTCGCAACAGCGCCAAAGAGGCTTGTTGGCGTTGCACATCGCGACATACCAGCCCGACTTTCAGCGGCACCCGTGGTTCGCTCAGCGGTTTCCACAGCAGATCCTGATCGCCATATTCCTTTTGCGAACGCCCCGGCAGCACTGTCGCCAGACGGGTATGCGGCAAGCTGTCGAGAATCCCCACCATATTGTTCAGCTCTGCCTGCACCTGCGGACGACGCCCGAGGCTGGCCAGTTGCGCCTGCCAGATCTGACGAATCTGAAACTCTTCACCCAGCAGCAACATCGGCAACTCGGCGGCCTGCTTCATCGAGACCTTCTTGAATTCGCGCAACGGATGATCCGCCGGGATCACCAGCGTCAGTTCATCTTCGTAGAGCATCACCCCATGCAGGCCGGGCTGACGTGGTGGCAGGTAACTGATGCCGATGTCCAGCGAACCGTTGAGCAGGCGCCGTTCGATTTCCAGTCCGGTGAGTTCATAGATCTGCACCACCAGATGCGGCTGGGCCTTGCGCACCCGTTCAAGCATCTGCGGCACCAGACTGGTGTGTACGGTTTGCAGTACGCCAATCGCCAAGGTGCGCAACGCCTGACCCTTGAAGTTGCCCAGCGCTTCCCGCGCCCGTTGCAAACCATCCAGCAGCGGCAAAGCATGGTTGTACAACGTGTGGGCGGCGAGGGTTGGCAGCAGGCGTTTACTGCTGCGTTCGAACAGGCTGACATCGAGGTTCTGTTCGAGCTGGCGGATCTGCTGCGACAAGGCTGGCTGGGAGATCGAGAGGCGCTCGGCGGCACGGCCGACATGACCTTCTTCGTAGACCGCGACGAAATAACGCAGTTGTTTGAAATCCATAAGTAATGCTTATCGAAAATGCTGGGAAATCGAAATGGCTCGGCGCCGTGAGTCGGCCTAGTCTAACCGCATTAACGGGGCTTACAGGGCCATAAAGCGCGATGAATAGCGTTAGTGTCAAAAGCGTTTACATAGGCAGTTCAAAAAACCTCAAAGGAGGTTTTTTTCAATGAATCTGTTCAGTTTGCGGCGTCAGGCGCCAAGTCTGGATGATCTGGCTTACGAGGCTGGCGAAACCGAGGCTGGCGATAGCCTGAATGCCGAGCGTTTGATGCCTAGCGTCGAGCGGCCGCAGCAGGTCTTCGTCCGGGGGCAGGGTTCGTGGTTGTGGGACAGCAATGACCGCGCTTACCTCGACTTCTCCCAGGCTGGCGGCGCCAATAGCCTCGGCCACAGCCCGTCGGCGCTGGTCAAGGCCATCGCCAGTCAGGCGCAGTCGCTGATCAATCCCGGTTTCAATCTGCACAATCGCGGCATGCTCAGCCTCGCCGAACGGCTGTGTGCCAGCACTTCGAGCGACCAAGCCTACCTGCTCAACAGCGGCAGCGAAGCTTGTGAAGCGGCGATCAAACTGGCGCGCAAATGGGGGCAGCTGCATCGCGGCGGAGCGTCTCGCATCATCGTTGCGAAACAAGGTTGTCACGGCCGTAGTCTGGCGACGATGTCGGCGTCAGACAGTTGCAATCTGCACAACCGTTTCGCACCGCTGCTGCCGGGCTTCGATCTGGTGCCGTTCAACGACCTGCCGGCGCTGCACGTCGCAGTCGATGCGCAGACGGTGGCGATCATGCTCGAACCGATCCAGAGCGATGCCGGGGTGATTCCCGCGACCGAGCATTACCTCAAAGGCGTCGAGCGGCTGTGCCGCGAACTGGGGATTCTGTTGATCCTCGACGAAGTGCAGACCGGTATCGGCCGCTGTGGCACCTTGCTCGCCGAACAGTCCTACGGCGTTCGTGCGGATATCGTCGTCCTCGGCAAAGGCCTTGGCGGCGGCGTGCCATTGGCGGCGTTGCTGGCGCGGGGCAAGGCCTGCTGTTTCGAACCCGGCGAATTGGGCGGCACCCACCATGGCAATGCCTTGATGACCGCTGCTGGCCTGGTTGTGCTCGACAGCGTGCAGGATCGCACCTTCCTTGAGCAGGTCAAAGACAATGGCCAACACCTGCGTGAAGGCCTCGCCCGTCTGGCGCATCGTTACGGCCAGGGTGAGTTGCGCGGACAAGGTCTGTTTTGGGGACTGAGCCTGTCAGATGATTCGGCAGAAGCCGTAGTCAGTGCCGCACTGCACGAAGGCCTGCTGCTCAACGCCCCGCAAGCCAACTGCCTGCGCTTCACCCCGGCGCTGACCGTCAGCAAAACCAACATCGACGAAATGCTCCTGCGCCTGGCCCGGGCCTTCTCCCGCGTACGCACCGCGCAACTGCAATGCCGCAAAGGGATTGCCGTCTGATCCGAACCGTCCTGCCCTAATTCAAGAACCGTCTCGCGGTATAACGCACGCCTCACGCCTGATTCTTTTGGCGTGGGGCGTTTTTTTGTGTGGGGTAATGGCGAACAAATGGCCGGAGTCGGTGTTTGCACTGAACCCTGACGAACGGCGCGGGTCGATTAGCTTGTATGGCTCATTTGGGCCAACCCCTCAGGAGCACGCTCATGGACTTTATCCGCATCATCATCGCCATTCTGTTGCCACCGCTGGGTGTATTTCTGCAAGTCGGCTTCGGCGGGGCGTTCTGGCTGAACATTCTGCTGACGTTGTGCGGCTACATTCCCGGGATCGTGCATGCGGTGTACATCATCGCCAAGCGCTAAATACGGCGGCGCCCGATAGATCGATATCGCGGGCAAGCCCGCTCCCACAGGTTCTATGGCGTACACAGAATTCGTGAGCGACCGAGATCGTTGTGGGAGCGGGCTTGCCCGCGATTGTGGCGCCACGGTTCTGAAGGATGGACGTGGACTTCAGTCCACCATCCCCATCACCCGCCGATAAAACGTCCACTCCTGCTCCAGCGCATGCGCTTGATTACTGGCCCGGCGGAAGCCATGGCGTTCATCTGCGTAGTAGTGCGCCTCGACCGGAATGCCGTTGTGCTCCAGCGCGGCGACCATGTCGCGGGTCTGTTGCGGCACGACCACGGCGTCCAGCTCACCCTGAAAGAAGATCACCGGAACGCGGATATTGCTGGCGTGCAGCAACGGCGTGCGAGCGGCGTAGCGTTCTGCGTCTTGCTCAGGATCACCGATCAGCCAGTCGAGGTAATCGCCTTCGAACTTGTGCGTAGCCTTGCCCAGTGCCACCGGATCGCTGACCCCGTAGAGACTGGCGCCAGCGCGGAATACTTGTTCAAACGCCAAGGCGCACAACACCGTATAGCCGCCAGCGCTACCGCCACGAATGACGGCGCGATCACCGTCGATCATGCCGCGCTCAGCCAGATAGGCCACCACCGCGCACGCATCTTCGACATCCACTTCGCCCCAGCTCAGGTGCAAGGCCTGTCGGTATTCGCGGCCATATCCGCTACTGCCGCGATAGTTGAGGTCTGCAACGGCAAAGCCGCGCTGGGTCCAGTACTGAATGCGTGGATCAAGTATCGGGTAGCAGGCCGAAGTCGGGCCACCGTGAATGAACACCACCAGCGGCGGTCGGACTTCGTCAGTCATCGCCGGATAAAAGAAACCGTGTGCTTCGCCAGCGCCGCTCGGATAACACAGGGTCTGCGGACGGCTGATGCGCTCGGCTGGCAATGGCGCTACACCACCGACCAATACCTTTACTTCTCTGGAGTCACGATCAATGGCGATCACCGCCGAAGGGCTGATCGGCGAGGCCGCGATGCAATAGATAAACTGCTGATCCAGCGCCAGATGCCGGAAGCGACTGTAGGCGCCGGTGAAGTCTTTGCCACACAGGTCAAGACGACCGAAACCGCCTTCACTCCAGGTCGAAAGATGGCCGTCACCAATAGGCAGCCAGGTGCAGCCGCCCAGTTGCCACGGAGCCGGAGCGTGATCGGCCGCAGCAGCGGGCAGCGGGTTTAAGCCGTTCGATGACTCAGCCCACGGTTGCCAGAACCCGCCACGATCAGACAGGCAATACAATCGACCGGCAGCGTCGAATCGCGGCTGCTGGATCGACTCTTCAATCCCGTCGCCCGCCACGCAACGGGGTGTCGAGAAAGCACCTTTGGCGGAACGCTCGGCGACCATCAATCGCGTAGAAGTCCACGGCTGATGCGGACGGCTCCACTCGATCCACGCCAGTCGCTGGCCGTCCGGGCTGATGATCGGCGCAGCATAAAAGTCCGCCCCTTGCGCCAGCAAATGCCGCTTGCCGTCCGCCAGATCAATCGCTACCAAACGATGCTGATCATGGTTTTCCTCGACCGCCAGCACCTGATGCGCCGCAAAGTGCAGATCACCGTAACGACACTCACCTGAGGTCAGCGGCTGAGGCTCATCGCCGAGCGTCTGTCGATACAGTTGCTGATCCGCCTCGTTGACGAACACGATTCCGTCAGGCGTCAGACAAAACGCTCCACCGCCATATTCGTAGACCCGGCTACGCACGCTGAAACCCGCAGGCGTCAGACACGTCGCCACACCATCGCGCCAGTGCCAGATGCGACACGCAGCGTTTGCTGGACGGTATTCATTCCAGAACAAACCGTTGGCGCCGAGCTGCAGTTCGGCGAAATCCACACCGGCGGCGACGGCTTGAGTGGCGCTGAAAGGTTCAGCCTTTGGCGATGAGGCGCGAGTTTCGTTCATTACGGAAGGCCAGTTGTTCGATGGTCTGGGTGGCGTGCTCAGCTTCTTCGCGGGCCTTGAGAATCACGCCATGCTGTTCGGACTTGCTGCACACCGGGTCGGCGTTACTCGCGTCACCGGTCAGCATGAAAGCCTGGCAGCGGCAGCCACCGAAGTCCTTTTCTTTTTCATCGCAGGAGCGGCACGGCTCGGGCATCCAGTCGTAACCGCGAAAGCGATTGAAGCCGAACGAGTCGTACCAGATGTGCTGCATGCTGTGATCGCGCACATTGGGAAATTGCACCGGCAACTGCCGGGCGCCATGACAGGGCAGGGCCGTGCCGTCCGGCGTAACGGTCAGGAATATGCTGCCCCAGCCGTTCATGCAAGCTTTCGGGCGTTCTTCGTAGTAATCCGGGGTGACGAAAATCAGCTTGCACGGATGCCCTTCGGCTTCGAGTTTGGCGCGGTATTCGTTGGTGATGCGTTCGGCGCGCACCAGTTGCTCTTTGGTCGGCAGCAGGCCGACACGGTTGAGCTGCGCCCAGCCGTAGAACTGGCAAGTGGCGAGTTCGACGAAGTCCGCTTCGAGGGCGATGCACAGCTCGATGATGCGGTCGATCTTGTCGATGTTGTGCCGATGAGTGACAAAGTTAAGCACCATCGGGTAACCGTGAGCCTTCACCGCGCGTGCCATTTCCAGCTTCTGCGCGAAGGCCTTCTTCGAGCCGGCGAGCAGGTTGTTCACTTGCTCGTCACTGGCCTGAAAACTGATCTGAATGTGATCGAGCCCGGCCTTCTTGAAGTCGCTGATTTTCTGCTCGGTCAGACCGATGCCGGATGTGATCAGGTTGGTGTAGAAACCCAACTGCCGCGCCTCATGGATCAGCTCGGCCAGATCCTGACGCACCAGCGGCTCACCACCGGAGAAGCCCAATTGTGCCGCGCCCATTTCCCGCGCTTCGCGGAATACCTTGATCCACTGCTCGGTGCTCAGCTCTTTGCCCTGCTCGGCGAAATCCAGTGGATTGGAGCAGTACGGGCACTGTAGCGGGCAGCGATAAGTCAACTCGGCGAGCAGCCACAGCGGCAGGCCGATTTCCGGTTTTGGCGGTACTTGCACCGATGACTCAGGCAAGTTCGATCCAGTGCTGCGCACGGGCAACCTCCATGAATTGCTCGATGTCTTCACCGAGTTCAGGCACGCCGGGGAACTGTTCATCGAGTTTGGCGATGATCGCTGCGACATCCCGTTCGCCATCGATCAAGCCGCCGATCAACGCGGCGGTTTCGTTGAGTTTGATCATGCCTTCTGGGTACAGCAGCACATGGCCTTTCTGCGCCGGTTCGTACTGAAAGCGATAGCCGGGACGCCAGGTCGGAGTCTTGCTGCGGTCGAAACTCATAAGGTGATTCCTTTATGCCAGACCCGTTCTGCTGTGACGCTGTGATACGGCGGACGGTTCAGTTCGTAGGCCATGCTCATGGCATCGAGCATGCTCCAAAGGATGTCCAGTTTGAACTGGAGAATTTCCAGCATGCGCTCCTGGCCTTCGCGAGTCTTGTAGTGCTCAAGCGTGATCGCCAGACCATGCTCGACATCACGCCGCGCCTGACCGAGGCGGGTACGGAAATATTCGTAGCCGGCCGGATCGATCCACGGGTAATGCTGCGGCCAACTGTCGAGGCGCGACTGGTGGATCTGCGGCGCGAACAATTCGGTCAGCGAGCTGCTGGCGGCTTCCTGCCAACTGGCGCGACGGGCGAAGTTGACGTAGGCATCGACTGCGAAGCGAACACCGGGCAACACCAGTTCCTGAGAGCGCAATTGATCCGGGTCGAGGCCGACCGCCTGACCGAGGCGCAACCAGGCTTCGATGCCGCCGTCTTCACCGGGGGCGCCGTCGTGGTCGAGCAGGCGCTGAATCCACTCGCGACGGATTTCGCGGTCCGGGCAATTGGCGAGGATCGCCGCGTCTTTCAGGGGAATGTTCACCTGATAGTAGAAGCGGTTGGCGACCCAGCCCTGAATCTGCTCGCGGCTGGCGCGGCCTTCATACATCGCCACATGGTAGGGATGATGGATGTGGTAGAAGGCGCCTTTGGCGCGTAACGCGGCTTCGAATTCGGTGGGGGACATTGGCGTGTCGGTCATGTCTGTTCTCCGGGAACAACCGTTGGATTCTGTGGTGTCTGCTCAGGCCTCATCGCCAGCAGGCTGGCTCCCACAGGGGTTTGTGCACACCAAAACCCAATGTGGGAGCCAGCCTGCTGGCGATGGCCGCGCCGCGGTGTCAACTGCTTACAGCACAATACTCATGCCATCAAACGCCACTTCAACATTACGCCGCGCCAGTTCCGCGCGCTGCGGCGAATCTTCATCGAGAATCGGGTTGGTGTTGTTGATGTGGATAAGCACTTTGCGCTGCTCGGGCAATTGCTCCAGCACTTCAAGCATGCCGCCGGGGCCGTTCTGCGCCAGATGGCCCATCTCGCGACCGGTGCGGGTGCCGACGCCGCGACGCTGCATCTCATCGTCATCCCACATCGTGCCGTCGACCAGCAAGCAGTCGCTGCCGGCCATGATTTCCAGCAGCGGCGCGTCAACCTTGCCCAGCCCCGGTGCATAGAACAGCTTGCCACCGGTTTTCAGGTCTTCGACGATCAGGCCGATGTTGTCGCCCGGGTGCGGGTCGAAACGGTGTGGCGAGTATGGCGGTGCCGCGCTGCGCAATGGCAGCGGGGTGAAACGCAGGTTCGGGCACGCGGCCACGGTGAAACTCTGATCGAGTTCGATGCGATTCCAGTTCAACCCGCCATTCCAGTGGGTGAGCATGGTGAACAGTGGAAAGCCGCTGCTCAGGTCTTCATGGACCATGTCGGTGCACCAGACCTGATGCGGGCAACCTTCGCGCAGACTGAGCAGGCCCGTGGTGTGGTCGATCTGGCTGTCCATCAGGATGATCGCGCTGATCCCGGTATCACGCAGGGCGCGGCCCGGTTGCATCGGGGCGAAGCTCTGCAACTGCGCGCGGATGTCTGGCGAGGCATTGCACAACACCCAGTTCACGCCATCGTCAGAAATCGCGATGGACGATTGGGTGCGGGCGTGTGCATTCAGGCTGCCATCACGAAAACCTGCGCAGTTGACGCAGTTGCAATTCCACTGCGGAAAACCGCCACCGGCGGCCGAACCCAGAATCTGGACGAACATGAACGCTCCATCATTTCAACGCTGAAAATAAAACGCCCCGGCGAGCCGAGGCGTTGCACTGCAATGTTCCAGAAGCAGAACTCAGCGGCTGGCGAAGTACATGGTGACTTCGAAGCCGATACGCAGGTCGGTGTAAGCAGGTTTAGTCCAAGCCATGGGGTGTCTCCTTCAGGTGGGTGAGATAGCGCTATCCATAGGTATAGTCCACGGCAGCGCTGGGATGTTCCAAATAGTTAGGCTGCTATGTTACTCAAAATTTCAACGGGATTGCCCGTGAATCTTTGAGAAAGCTCCTTGCAGCCCCGGTAATGATCATTTTGCCGCTTGCCACGGCGCACCCGGTGCCGCGCAACTGGCGAGACAGCGCCAGCCGGCCTCGGCGTTGTTCAAACCTTGAGCAGCGGCAAGCAATGTCGGGCGATCCAGTTGACCGATGGCCGCGACCAGTTGTGCCAGATAATCCGACGAATGGCCGGCCAGCTCGCCCTGCCACAGGAGATCGGCGGCGTCTCTACTGGACAGCGACTCAATAGCGAACTGGTCAGCCAGTGATTGACGCTGCTGGCTGAACCCGGCGTCATCAAGCTGTTCGATCAGCATCGGAATGCCATTGAGGAACTGCTGAATGTGATCGAGCAGTTGCGCAGGGGCGACGATGGGTGATTGCACACCGAACAGCAACCCGGTCTGACCGTGGATTTGCCGCAAGGCACTGAACACCGCATATCCCAGCTGCAACTCGACCCGCAGGCGCTGATAGAACGGCGTCTGGGACAAGTGCGCTAGCAGGCGCCATGCAGCTTCATTGGCTATTTCGCCGCTGGCGGTCGGGCAGAACAGCAACAGTGCATGCTCACCGGATTGGGTGTCGATGTGGTTCCACATATGTTTGGCGTTG
This sequence comes from Pseudomonas sp. NPDC087346, assembly GCF_044744235.1. NCBI lineage: Bacteria > Pseudomonadati > Pseudomonadota > Gammaproteobacteria > Pseudomonadales > Pseudomonadaceae > Pseudomonas > Pseudomonas sp. NPDC087346. The sequence continues at coordinate 10,317 of NZ_JBIUXX010000034.1, read as the reverse complement.
TTCGCCACAGGTGCAGACAGCTGATTGTCCGATACACCCGGGATGCGGCTCAAAGCCAGGCCCATGGCGGATTGGGTCTGCGGGTTGAGGCCCAGCGTCAGTCCGTCCCAGCGCGCAGTTGTCCACAGGTGTTTGGCGTCATCGGACGGCGCCACCGATGGCAGGCAAGATTCGGGTAAGACCTTAAGTAGTTGCCGGATTGGAATCAACGGCGATTGCGGCTCGCCCTTGGGCGAATCGGCGTCAACCTGCGTCAGATTTTTCAGCGCGTGTTCGAGGACTTCCGGCATTGGTTCTTGCAGCCCCGTCAGTTTCAGCAACCACTGATTGCCCGTCGTGGTGAGGGACACGTCGACTCCGGCCTGCAGCGCGTCGTCCCGAGTTTCCCGAAGACTGCGTTGCAACTTCACTTGCAGATCGGCACTTGCCGACGCTTCCATTTGCCAGCGCAGATAAATCGCACCGTGATCAGTATTGTCCGGCAGCGCCTGGCTGAATTGCATGGACGACCGCTCGCGACGACCGCGCGAGCGATCCTGTGCAAAGGTGCGCAGGCCACGGTGAGCGCTGGTCTGGCCGCGAATCAACCCGGCGTTGGCCAAAGGCTCGGCGGCACGCAGGAACGGGTTGGTGGCAGGCAGGTGCCAGTGGCTGCTGAAATTATCCACAGCGCCGATTTCGCCAAGGATGTGCTTGAGCGCAACAACCCCGGATTCCGGCAGGCCGCTGCCGAGTTGTTCGCTGTCGCTGCGTGCCAATTGCAGCGCACCGCTGATTTGCTGTTGTCGCTCAAGCAGGACGGCGTACTGCTCACGCAACGACACCCAATCCTGTTGCGCAGCGAAAAAGCTCAGCCAATCCTGCAGTTGTTCACCGATGGCCGGCGCTGATTCCGCGGGCGCAACAAACTCCAGGTGCAACAAGGCTTGCCCGGCAAAGCGGTACAGCGGCGCGGCAGTCAGGCTATCGGCGAGGCCTTGTTGCTGCAAGTGGGCGAGCAAACCACCCGGTTTGCTGCTGTTCAACCAGTGGCAGAGAAACCCCAGCGCTTCGGCGGATGACTCGGGTAATGCCTCGAATGCAAAAAGCAGATTGAGGCGTAGATCCGCGACCTGTTGATAACTTTTTGCCGCAGCGTCGATCAATGGCAACGGCGCGACTTGCGCAACGTTATCCCCAACCGGCAACGCCGCCGCAAACTGTTCCGCCAATGCGCGCAACTCTTCCAGATTCTGGGGACCGACCAGACTCAGGGTCATCTGTCCTGTGCAGTAAAACTGCTGATGGAAGTCCTTCAGTGCCTGCTGAAACGCCGCTTGTTCCACTGGAAGGCTGTCTCGGTTGCCCGCATGGAATCCGCGCAACGGATGCTCCGCCGACAAGCCTTCGTACAACGCGAGTTCCTGCTGAGCCGCTGGATCTTGCGACCACGCGACAAATTCCGCGTCCAGCACTTCGCGTTCCCGCAACTGATCGTCCGGATTCATACGCGAGTGGGCGAGCATGTCTGACAGACGCTCAAGCCCTTCATTGAAGGATCGAGGCGGCAGCTCGAAGAAGAAGTCGGTGGTGCGCTCGCGAGTGCTGGCGTTTACCTGTCCGCCGTGACTCTGTACGTAGGACATCAGCGCCTGGCTTGCAGGAAAACGCTCGGTGCCGAGAAACAGTAGATGCTCAAGGAAATGCGCCAGCCCCGGCCATGCCAAAGGTACGTCATGGCTACCGGCGGCAACCCGCAAAGCCGCGGCACTGCGGGTCAGACCGGGGATGTGACGCAGGGTCACGCGCAAGCCGTTGGCCAGGGTTTCAGTGTGGGGGCGGGGGTGAGTCGGCGCAGGCATGGGCACTTCCAGAACAGTGAAGTGCCAATGCTAGCGGATTAGCGCTTGTTCAGCGCGTCGTAAAGCTCTGGGCGACGGTCATTGAGGTAGCGATTGGCGGCGCGTGAGTCGGCCATCAATTGGCGATCCAGCTCTCCGACGATCAAGGCTTCATCGAGTCCGGCCTGAGCGATGCGCTCACCATTGGGTGCGGCGATGCTGCTTTGGCCGCAATAGTGGATATCGCCCTCGTGGCCGCAATAGTTGGCGTAGGCCACGTAACACTGGTTTTCGAAGGCCCGCGAGCGTACGGAAACGTCCGCGATGAAGTCGAAAGGAATCATGTTCGCCGTCGGCACCAGAATCAGTTCGGCGCCGTCGAGGGCCAGACGCCGGGCGTTTTCCGGAAACTCCAGGTCGTAGCAGATCAGGAACCCGAGCTTCCAGCCGTTGAGTTCCACTACCGGGAATTCACCCTCGCCGGGGCTGAACATCGAGCGATCAAGATCACCGAACAGATGCGTCTTGCGGTAATTGCACAGGCGCTCACCGTGGGCGTCGATCAACTGCACGGCGTTGTAGATCTGTCCGTCAGCGGTGCGTTCGGGGTAACCGTAGAGGATCGCCAGACCGGCAGCCTTGGCGATCCTGCCAATCTGCTGCGCCCATTCGCCGTTGTAGACCTCGGCCAACGTGCTCACCGCTTCGGCACCGATGTTGTAGCCGGTCATGTACATCTCCGGCAGCACCAGCAGGTCGGCGCCTTGAGCCTCCATCGCCAGTTGATGCAGGCGCTTGAGGTTGGCGGACGGGTCCAGTGGCAGTGGCGGACATTGGTAAAGGGCTACACGCATCAGGGATTCCTCTTACTCGGGCAGGGCGATAGGGCCAATCTCTTTGAACACATCACCCGGGCCCGGGTTCTCTTTATGTGTGACGCCGCCGAAATGTTTCATGATCCCCCACACCGCATTCAGCGAAGTCTGCACCGCGCCTTCAACCCACGCCGGCGTCCACGAGACGTCGTCGCCAGCGATGAAAATCCCGCGCTGTTCGGCCGGCATATCGTCTTGCATGAAGTGCGCGTACATGCGCTGGTTGTAGCGATAGTGGCCGGGCAGGGCGCCTTTGAATGCACCGAGGAAATGCGGATCGGCTTCCCATGACACGGTGATCGGATCGCCGATGATGCGTGCGGCGATATCGACTTTCGGGTAGATCTTTTTCAGCGAGTCGAGCGCCAGCTTCACGCGTTTTTCCACCGGGTGCGGGAGCATTTTCAGCGCGTCGCTCATCCACGAGTACGACAGGCAGATCACCCCCGGCTTGTCGTCGCCGTTGTCGAACAGGTAGGTGCCACGGGTCAGGCGATCGGTAAGGGTCATGCTCATCAGGTCGCGACCGGTTTCCGGGTCCTTGTCCTTCCAGAATGGCCGGTCGACCATCACAAAAGTCTTCGACGATTGCATGTAGCGCGTGCGGTCGAGGGCCATCCACATCTTCTGCGAGAACAGGGTTTCGTCGCACTCGATCTGGGTGGTCAGCAGCCAGCTCTGGCAAGTGGTCAGCACTGCTGCGTATTCGCGGGTGTCGCCGTTGTTGTCAGTGACGGCAAAACGACCGTCCGGCGCGTGGGCGATTTTCTTCACGCCGGAACGTGGCGCGCCACGGTGCAGCGATTTCAGGCTGGTGCCTTCAGGCCAGTGCACGCAGCGCTCCGGCACATGGCGCCAGATGCCTTGCGGGACCTGCTCAACGCCGCCGACCACCAAGTGCTGGTGATCGTCGCAGTTGGTCATCACTACGCGGAAGATTTCCAGCATCGAATTGGGGAAGTCCGAATCCCAGCCGCCCGTGCCGAAACCGACCTGACCAAACACTTCGCGATGATGGAACGACAACTTGGCGAACGCCTTGGAGGTGGCAACAAAATCGTAGAACGTGCGGTCATCCCACAGCGGCACCAAGGTGTTCCACAGTTCCTTGAGACGCGGAACATCTCGCTCGCGAATTGCCTGCTGGATATCGGAAAACTGTGAGCCCGCCTCCAAAGCATCCGCCCAGGCGTCAGCCACTTCCTGGAACAGTGCAGGAAGATCCGCGAGTTTCTGTGCGTAATGGGTTTTGCCTTCGAGGTCGATCACCGTGCTGCCAGAGGCTGGCGTCAGCGGGTTCGGGAAAGGCTTGGTCTCAAGGCCGAGTTTGTCGACGTAGTGATAGAACGCCGTGGAAGACACCGGGAAACGCATGCCGCCGAGTTCAGCGACGATGCCATCGGTACCGTTGAACGCCTGCGAGCGCAAACGGCCGCCCATCTTCGACGCCTCGTAAACCACCGGTTTCAGACCGAGCTTCATCAGTTCGTAAGCCGCCACCAGACCGGCGATGCCCGCGCCGACAATCGCCACTTCAGCGCCATGGTTGTGTTCGGGAATGCTGCCGAGGCCAGCCGGGTGTTCGATCCAGTCGTCGAAGGCGAAAGGAAAGTCCGGGCCGAAAATGGTGATTGGCTTTTTACCGTCTGCAGGATGGCGATTGTTCTTGTTCATGGCTGACCTTGCTGGCGACTCGACGCGGGATGCGCGTCTGAGTATAGGAAAAGATGCCAGCCATTCTAGGGAGCGCAGAACACGTTAATAAGACGCAAAGTGTCGTCGTTTCGCCATTTTAACGATCAATATGACGATAGTGGGCTGCACAAAGATCACTGTGGGAGCGGGCTTGCCCGCGAAGAGGCCCTTAAATTCCCCCGAGAAGCCACGGCGGAAAAATCAGACCGGTTGCCCCCGATCAATCTTGCTACTCAAAATAATCGAAGTCGTGGTCTTCTCCACCCCATCCACGCTACCAATCTGATCCAGCAACTGATCAAGCTGCTCCGGCGAATCCGTACGCAACCACGCCACGTAATCAAATTCGCCACTCACCGCACACAACTGCTGCACCTGCGCCATCGCACTCAACCGGCGCACCACCTCTTTGCCGGAACGTGGCTGCACCTTGATCCCGACATACGCCTGCAACCCGCCATCAATCACCCGCTGACCAAGGCGCACGCCATAACCGGTGATCACTTTGGCCTTTTCCAGCCGCGCCAGTCGCGACGTCACCGTGGTGCGCGCAATGCCCAACTGCCGGGCAAGCATCGCCACGCTCTCGCGGGCATTGATCTGCAGGGCAGCGATCAACTGACGATCGATTTCATCAAGCACGGGCGGGCGAATGTCTGGCAAGGGGTGCGCTCCATTGGGCGTGGATCTTTGGGCGAGCATGTTACAGGCTCAACTGGCGAGGCGCTTGTGAGCAATAATCGAAGGGTGCATCCAAGTGTTGACCATGTTTTTTTTGTTGAAACAAAAGACCTGACAATTGATTTGACTTGCCAGCCCTCTTTGTCAAGAATGCCAACAAGAGCGCGAAATCTGCTGCATTGCAGGGCATTAGCAGACGTAGGTACCTCAGCGATGCTGCAACATCGGTGTAAGGTGAGACCTCTTCATCCCATTTCCTGAGGATGCAAATATCAGGATTCAAATATCAAGGGCAGCCTCATGGCTGCCCTTTTTCTTGGTCCTGGAGAAAGTATCGCTTGTACAGAAGCTCGCCCTGACGGTGTTTGTTCATGGCTCTTGCCGGGGCATGCATGAAGTTCCAGATGATGTGCCCGTTGCGCACGTCGACTACGACAAGCATGTCATTTTTACTTCTTCAATCGCAGTTGATCGCAGTTCTCTCGGCAGTGTGCGCAGGTCGGGTAAAGCAAGATCGATCCATGTGTGTTGATCGGCTGCTTCCTTTATCAGTGGGGCAGCATTTACGAGCATGAAAACAATCCTGGACGGGCGGCGGCCGTCCGGAGATTACGTGCTCGGGGAAAAGATCAACAAGGCTGGAAGTGGGGTAAAAGAATGGATTCAGAAGGTTCCTACAGATCTTGCGGCCGTCTTCCGAACATTGCATTCGTCAAGATCTGAGTCCGCGATCGATCACCCAAGAAAAAGCCGCGCATTTTGCGCGGCTTTCAATTTGGTGGGCCCACACGGACTTGAACCGTGGACCAAAGGATTATGAGTCCTCTGCTCTAACCAACTGAGCTATAGGCCCTCAGTAGGCCGCGGATTATAGCGACGGTTTGGCGGCTGTGCTATCCGAAAAATCCGATACGGTAATACGCAGAAACGTTGCGGCGAATTCTTCTGGCGGAAGCGGCAGGCTGACGATGTAGCCCTGGATCTGTTCGCAGCCTTCGGCGGCGAGGAATTGTTGCTGCGCCTGGGTTTCCACGCCTTCGGCAATCACGGTGAATTGCATGCTGCGACCCAGTGCGATGATGGCGCGCACAATCGCCGCGTCGTGGGGGTCATCGGGCAATCCGCGGACGAAAGACTGGTCGATCTTGAGGATATCCAGCGGCAAACGCTTGAGGTAACTGAGTGAAGAATAACCGGTGCCGAAGTCATCAATCGCCAGTTGTACACCGAGGTGTTTGAGTTGGTGCAGTACGGCCAGCGCTTCTTCAGCCTGACTCATGATGAAGTTTTCGGTAATTTCCAGTTGCAGTAAATCCGGCCTGAGACGGTTGTCCTTGAGCAGTTGCTCGATACGCGCGAGCAGATTCGGCTGTCGCAGTTGCGCGCCGGCAAGGTTGACCGACAGGGGCGTCTGGCAATCGTAGATCTGGCTCCACTCGAACATCTGCCGGCAGGCGGTTTCCAGCACCCAATCGCCGATCTGCAAGATCATGCCGTTCTCTTCGGCCAGCGGAATAAAGTGCTCCGGAGGTACTTCGCCGAACGTTGGGTGACGCCAGCGGATCAGCGCCTCGGCGCCCACCAGACGATGGTCTTCGAGGCTGATTTTCGGTTGGTAATAAAGGTGTAGTTCGTTGCGCTCGATGGCTCGCCGCAATTCGTGCTCCAACGCGACTCGCTCGCTGGCCTGCGCGGTGAGGTCGCGGGTGTAGCTCTCGACGCGGTTACGACCCTTGGCCTTGGAGCGGTACATCGCGGCGTCAGCGTTTTTGACCAGCGTGGCGACGTCGCAACCGTCCTGTGGATAAAGGCTGGTGCCGATACTGGCGCTGATGAAAAACTCGTGTTCGCCCGCCTGGAACGGCGCGCCGAAGCAATTGAGCAGTTTGGTGGCGATGTTATCGGCATCGCTGGCTTGTTGCAGGCCGGGCAGCAGGATGATGAATTCATCGCCACCGAGTCGCGCCACGGTGTCGATATCGCGCAGTTGCTCCTTGAGGCGCACGGCGATGCCTTTGAGCAGCAAGTCGCCGACCGGGTGGCCGAGACTGTCATTGATGTGTTTGAAACGGTCGAGATCGAGGAATAACACGGCACCTTGACCGCCATTTTCCTGTTGACCGTTGAGCGCCATCAGCAGGCGGCTTTCAAACAGCGTGCGATTCGGCAGGCCGGTAAGCGGGTCGTGGTGTGCCTGATAATCGAGTTTGGCCTGGGCATGCTTGAGGCTGGAGATGTCAGCGAACACTGCGACGAAATGGGTAATGAATTTATCGCGGTTACGCACGGCGCTGATGGTCAGCCAGCTCGGGTACAGCTCGCCGTTCTTGCGCCGGTTGGATATCTCGCCTTGCCAGTGACCTTCGTCGGTCAACTGATGCCACATCGCCGCATAAAACGCGCTGTCATGCAGACCGGAGGCGAGCAGCCGCGGGGTATGGCCGAGGGCTTCGCTTTCGCTGTAGCCGGTAATTTCGGTGAAGGCACGGTTAACCGCGCTGATGTGCTGCTGAGTGTCGGTGATCAATACACCTTCGGCGGTACTCTCAAACACGGTCGCGGCCTGCTGCAGTTTTTCCTGCATCAGGTGGCGTTCGGTAATGTCCCGGGCGATGGTCAGCATGCAGTCTTCATCGCCAATCGGCAGCGGACGGCTGGAGACTTCGCAGAGGCGAATCTGCCCGTCGCTGCGGCGGATATGGCAGGTAAAGTCGCGGACAAACCCGTCGCGGTGCAGCAGATCGAGCATCTGTTTGCGCTCGTTGAGGTTGACCCAAATCCCCAAGTCCAACGCCGAACGATCCACCGACATGGCGCTGTTGAAGCCGGTGATGCGGCTAAAACCGTCGTTGACCTCCAGCAGCAAGCCATCGCTCTGGCGCGACAGCAGCAAGCCGTCCGGCGAGGCGTGAAAAGCTTTGGCGAACTTCTCTTCGGAGGTTTGCAGTTGCTGTTGGGTTTCCTTGAGCTGAGTGATGTCGCGTACCACCACCACCAGCGCCGGCGTGGTGTCGAGATCGAATGGCTCGGCAGAAATCAGCCCGGTAAACACCTGGCCGTTGTTGCGGCGAAAAGGCATTTCCAAATTGCGGATGCTGCCGGCCTGCAAGCGCTGCAACAGTCCCGGGCCGACCCCGGGAATACCCCATATATTCAGTTCGGTGGCGGTTTGGCCCACGACTTCTTCGGCTTTCAGTCCGATCTGTTCTTCAAAGGCTTCGTTGACTTCAAGCAGGCAGCCGTCGGAGAGCCGCGCGATCACCAGAATGTCCGGGCATTGCTGGAATACCGAGGCGAACTTCTGCTCCGACAGACGCAGTGCTTCTTCGGTGCGCTTGGTTTCACTGATGTCGATCATCAAACCGCGCATCACCGGCTCGTGACCATGCTCGATCAGGCTGACGATGTCGCGCACCCACAGGCAACGCCCGTCGGCAGTAATCACCCGGTAGTCGAGGGTGTGATCGCGCCCTTCGCGCACGGCCTGATCGCAGATGCCTTGGGCTCGAGTCAGGTCGGCAGGGTGAATGATGTTGCGCCAGAAGCCCGGAATCAGCCAATGCGACTGCGGGTAACCGAGCAAATCCTCTGCGTGTGGTGAAACATAGCTGTAGGTGAAGTCGCTCATCCGCGCTTCCCAGGCAATGGCCGAAAGGCTCTCGACCAGGCCGCGATAGTGATATTCGCTGCTGCGCAGTTCCTGTTCGAGGTCGACGCGGCGGGCAATTTCCGAACTCAGACGCCGATTGATGCGAATCACCACGGCCAGCACGATCACCAGCAGGAGCAGGCCGGGCAGGCCGTAGACCAGCAAGTCCGACCAGAACGTCCGGTGATCGAGGACACTGCCGACCCAGTGTTCCTGAATGCTGCTGATTTCTTCCGGGGTCATGTCGGCAATGACTTTGTCCAGAATACCCACCAACATTTTGTTGTCGCGGGGCACGCCCATCGCCAGTTGATAGCGGTACGGGGTTTCACCACTGACATACAAACCGTCGAGCTTGAGTTGGCGCAGGCTCCAGACACTGGAAGCGAGATCGCCGACCACTGCGTCCACTTCATCGGTTGCCAGCGCCTGCAATGCCGAGCTGACATTGGGCATGGCCACCAGATTCAGATCCGGATGGTGGGTGCGCAGCAATTCGTGAGGGGCGTAGTTTTCCACTACGGCAATTTTCAAGCCGTACAGGTCTTCAATCTTGCGCGGCTGCGCGCCGCCGACGTGGGCGAGGATGACAATCGGAAAGTCGAGATAGGGGCGGGTGAACGACAGATAGTTCTGGCGCTCTGGCGTGGACATGATGCCCGGCAGCAGGTCGATTTTACCCTTTTTCACCTGCTCCAGCACTTCGGTCCAGCTCGAGGGCTCGACGGGCGTGAGTTTGATCGCCAGGCGTTGGCGGATCACGTCGATGTAGTCCGCAGCGAGGCCTTGATAACGGCTCTGTTCGTCACGGAACTCAAACGGCGGCCATGAAGCATCTACACCCAGGCGCAAATCGGGGTGAGCCGCCAGCCAGCTACGTTCTTCATCGGTCAGAGTCAGCGCGTCAGCCGTTGCGGTCCAGATCATCAGTGACAGCAAAAAAAGCACGGGCGCCAGTCTGGGCATAACGGTCTCGTTATGGCTCGGGGGTGAATGTTTCGAGTGTAGACGGGGTATGCGGGGGAGGGGCGTTGCGAGGAATTTAATCTGCCATATAAACAAAACCCCCGGCCTGGGCCGGGGGTTCTGGTATCACTCGTCGAGGAAGGAGCGCAGATGCTCGCTTCGCGTCGGGTGGCGCAGCTTGCGCAGCGCCTTGGCTTCGATCTGACGAATCCGCTCACGCGTTACGTCAAACTGTTTGCCCACTTCTTCGAGTGTGTGGTCGGTGTTCATGTCGATACCGAAACGCATGCGCAGTACTTTGGCTTCACGTGCAGTGAGGCCGGACAGCACTTCGCGAGTCGCTTCTTTCAGGCTCTCGACAGTGGCGACATCGATTGGCGACTGCATGGTCGAGTCTTCGATGAAGTCACCCAGATGAGAGTCTTCGTCATCACCGATCGGGGTTTCCATGGAGATCGGCTCTTTAGCGATCTTCAATACCTTGCGGATTTTGTCCTCAGGCATCTCCATGCGTTCGCCCAGCTCTTCCGGTGTCGGTTCACGACCCATTTCCTGCAACATCTGGCGGGAAATACGGTTGAGCTTGTTGATCGTCTCGATCATGTGCACCGGAATACGGATGGTGCGGGCC